>JAGOVX010000006.1 GCA_018060465.1 Candidatus Saccharimonadota bacterium
CTCCTTGCCCAGGTGTGTCGTGCCGCGAATCAAGCGAATGGGCGCAACCCATAACCTCAGAATATACATCACCAGAAGTATTGGAACGATGCAGATGATGTACAGAACAATGACGCCAAACACGGTCAGCGTCACTTTCAGAACTTTCATGGCTACCTCACAATTGTCGACGTTAACGTACACAAAAAGTATACCATAAGCTTGTTAAGCCCTATATTGGTCTTGAACTCTACTTTAGGGCTTGTTTGAGTATTTTGTCTGCCAAGCCGTACGCCACCGCATCTTCAGCGGTCATCCAAAAATCACGTTCAACATCGGCTTCAATTTTAGCTAATTTCTGTCCAGTGTTTTTCGCTAGAACTTCGTTTAATTTCTTTTTCAAGCGCAAGGCTTCTTTCAGGGTAATTTCCTGGTCGGTTACTACACCTTGTGTTCCAGACGATGGCTGATGAATCATCATGGCACTATTTGGCAATACAAAACGCTTGCCCTTCGCACCGCTACTTAGCAGAAATGCGCCCATACTTGCTTGCAGCCCTATGCCATAGGTAGCAACATCGGGTGAAATAAATTGCATTGTATCGTATATTGCAAGCCCGTCGTATACACTGCCACCCGGACTATTGATATACAAACTAATGTCCTTGTGCGGGTCTTCATATGCCAGGTGAAGCAACTGCGCCACCACTAGGTTTGCCGTGTGCTGGTTTACGTCTTCACCAAGAAAGATGATGCGTTCTTTCAGTAGCCGTGAATAAATATCGTAGGCACGTTCACCATCGCGTGAGCTTTCAATTACCGTAGGCACAAGGTAGCTTTTTGTCATGCACCCATTGTATCGTATAAAATTAGCACTCGTCAAGTTCGAGTGCCAATATATCTCTTTGGTTTGTAGCTCCCGGCAAGGCTACATTGATTTCAAACTGTGTGTCTCGGACTGTCTGGTCGCTACAGTCCTTTTTTTCAGACTAGTTCTTCCCAGTCTTCCTCAAGACTGACTGCGACGACGAAAAAGCACGTCACAACACCCAATAAAAAAGCAATCACGGCAACAATTGCCGGTTTCTTCCACTTCATACCAACCACCCCCTTTCGGGTGACTGCAACTCCGCCGGGAGCTACACTTTTAATACCAGACTACGAAATATTTTGCAACTATTATTACATAGACACTACAGGTCAATTGTGTGCAGCTTCCGGCCAAGAAGCTGACGTTGTAGTTAGTTTGGACTATCTGGGTCCTCTAGATCATCAAAGTCACCTATGTCACCCATTCGGTCCTTGCTCACATCTGAATCTAGGTCGAGATCTACTTCTAATCCCTGGATGATCAAGACTGCTACAGTTGTCGCTGCAACAATTGCGAAAATGCCAAGAAATTTCTTCATCACATCACATCCTTCCGAATGCAGCTTGGCCGGAAGCTAGGATATATGCTACAACTACTATGAATTTAATGCAACTAGTTGATCGACCGTTTTTTCAGTCAACAAGCGATTAGCAATCTCGCGTTGCACTTCTGGCTCGTCAAATCGTGCTACCATATCTGGATTATTGGCATATTGTTGCTTGTAGCTATTGATATGCTCGGCCAATTCGTCGGCGGTGGCTTCAATCTTTAGCTCTTTTGTTAGCTCGGCGAGTACCAAGCCAGCTTGAACGCGCTTTTTGGCTGCTGGATGTACTTCTTTTTTCAACCACTCATCGCGATCACCAAATTTTTTATCAGCCAAATACATATCCAATGTAACGCCCTGGTACATCAAATTTTGCGTCATGTCTTGTTCGATACTACGTGCTTGGTCGTCTACCAGTATTTGTGGAACCGGTATATCACTGGCCTCGATCAGCTTTTCAACTATGACATCTTTCTGTTTGTCATGCGCTTCGCGATCTTTTTGAGCTTGTAACTCTTTCTTGATATCGTCTTTTAATTCCTTGATCGTTGCAAATCGAGCATCAGCTTTCTTGGCGAACGCATCGTCAGCCTCTGGCAGTGATGATTCTAAAACACTGTGCAGTTTTGTCTCAAATACTACTTCTGCGCCAGCCAAATCTGCCACGTGATAGCTTTTTGGAAATTTTAACGTGAGATCTTTTGCATCACCTGGTTTTAGCCCCACCAAACCTTCTTCAAAGCCAGGAATAAATGAATTGCTACCAAGCTTCAAACTATAGTTTTCAGCTGTTCCACCCTCAAACGCTACCCCATCTTTTTTACCAACAAAATCTATCAGTACTTCGTCGCCAGTTTTTGCGGCTCGTTTTACTTCTTTTTTGTCGGCCATACCTGCACGCATTCGATCAAGAATTTCATGTACGTCGCTGGCGCTCACGGTAGTTTTTTCTAGTGGAGCTTTCAGCTTTTTGTAATTACCTAGCGTGACTTTTGGCAGAACTTCACATTCGGCTGTAAACTCAAGCTCCTGCCTTGGCACAAACGTTTTTATTTCTACCGCAGGTCGTTCAAGCGCCTGAATACCCTCGGCAATATATGCATCTGCCACTGCTTTTGACAGCGCATCATCTGCGGTTTGTTGCTGTAATGCAGTTTGGTCGACGTGTTTTGCTGCTACGCTAACTGGTACATGACCTTTACGAAAGCCAGGTACTTTTATGTCACGTGCAAGCTTTGTCAAGGCAACTTGTTCAGCGTCGGCTAGCTCTTTTTCGCCAAGCGAAATGGTTACAATTACTCTAGTGGGTGAAAGGTTTTTTACTGTAGTCTTCATACTAGTGGCCTAGTATAGCAGATATCCTTGGTCGTTTCAAAACCAACACTTGACTAATACGAACATTTTGTACATAGTATTTTCATGGTTTCTCAATCGCAGTTCCGTGCTTGAGACATAGATACTCTCGAAGGGAGTTTGCCATAATGACGCCTTTACTGGAGCTAACGGCCGAAGATGTTGTGGAGTTCCTCATCCAAGAGTTAACGCGTTCGCTCGAAATGATGAGTGAAGAAGCCGAAGAAGCGAAGGAGATTGGCCTCACTGTAACACTGGGCGAGAATGTGTTTACACTCGTACTCGGTTGCTGTGAGATTAAGCCGAAAGGCCTACTACATGTTCACTTTTTGGCTTATCCATCAAATAGTGATACGCAGATTGCCACAGTAGATGTGAAGCTCAGCAACACGGGACGTGGCGGCAACTTCACCACCACGCTCACCATGCTCAAAACGCAGTAAGCCCGCTCTCTGCGGGGCCTGCCTGGAATATGCCAGGATGTGGGCCCCGCAGTAGCATGCGGGCTTTTAAAATGTGTCTACACCAAATCGTCAACGCTATTTTTACGGCGACGATCTTTGATACGCGAGACTACTCGTTCAAAGCTTAGCGTTTCTTCTTCGGCTGTATTGGTATCTTTCAAATTGTAGATTTCTTTCTTGATATCATCTTCGCCAATAAACAGCATGTAGGAAATCTTCTTTTTGACTGCTGTCTTTATTTGCTTGTCCAGCTTGCGGCCGGTGCTATCGAGTTCTGTGGCGACGCCCTCGGCACGCAGTCTTCTCGCCAACTGAGTGGCCGCGCGTTGCGCATCTTCCCCCAGCACTACTACGTACACTTCGGTAGTAGAAGTAAAGTGCGGCAGCAATTCGTGGGTTTGCAAAAACAGCTCGGTCATACTGAGACCAGGCGCCATACCCACAGCCGATAGCGGTTCGGCACCAAATAATCCTACCAACCCATCGTAACGGCCGCCGCCAAATAGCGAACGGTTGTTTTCAGGGTGCGTGTCGAAAAATTCAAACACAGTACCGGTGTAATAGTCGAAACCTCGCATCAACGTAATGTCGAACAGTGTGTTTGTAACACCAGCCGTCTCTAACTGCTTGAACAGTTCTTTCATTTCAATCACCGCTGCGTTCGAAGCAATTTCACTCGGCAATTGTTCTATGCCTTTTGCTACCAGCAAATCAGCGATCTTCTTTAGTCCAACTGGCGCGTCTTCGGCACCAAAAATCTCGATGGCTGTATCGCGAAATTCTTCATTTGATATCTTTTGTTTGCGGTCGAATAGTTTGATCATTAGCTCGCTACGCACCGTGTCGAGCCCCAAGTAATCGTGCATCATGGCATTGATGATCTGGCGGTTATTTACTTTTATCTGATACATTTCTGGTTTGGCACCAAATGCCTTCATGATCTCGGCACCAATCTCTATGATTTCGGCCTCTGGTGCAGCACCTTCGGCACCAAATACGTCTACATTTAACTGCCAAAATTCGCGTTCACGACCTCTCTGCGGACGTTCGTAGCGCATGTAGTTGGCGATATTGAAAAGTTTTGCCGAATAGGCCATTTCCTGACGCCTGGCAGCAACCATACGGCTAATACTAGGGGTCATTTCCGGGCGAATAGCCACTTCCCTATTGCCGCGATCAGTGAAACGATAGGTTTGCTCACCCACAAGCTCTTGGCCGCTTTTCGCCGCGTATACTTCAACCGGTTCTAGTAGTGGCGCGCCGTATTCTTCGTAGCCATACCGTTCGGAAATTTGCTTCCATATCTTGAATATATAGTTTTGTACTCGCTTTTGCTCTGGGTAGTAATCTCGCGTACCTTTGTAGGGACTGGTAGATAATGAACTCATGGTACTATTCTCTCATTTCTTATTGATTGGTTCAACGCTGACGCGTAGAGACGTATTTGTTGCCGATATTGTTGCCACTCCGCCAATAGGCAAGCGAGGGCTGGTTGTGTATGGCCAAAATTCATATCGTACACAATGGGTATACGATCGCCAAATTTGCGCAGTAGTATTTCTTGTACCTGTGGTAACCCCACCCTGCTGGCAACTTCGAAACGCCCAACCAAGACTCCGACTATATGCTGACGTGCACCAGGCTGCTGCAATAGCGACTCTATACGACGGTCGAACTCAGCAGCCGCAAATACGCCCGCTTCAGCATCGTCCTCGATAACCAAAATTGTTGGTGTATCAAAACGCGGCATATACTTTGTTCCTTGCAACAGGTAGAGCGAACCCAGGTTGCCGCCAATTAGTGTGCCGCTTGCTGTAGCACTACTGGTACATTTCCAGGACCGATTCGTGCTATAGTGCCTTGCTCCGGATGCCCAGGTTTGCGGTTTTCTCAGCGTTAGCACCGAGTCCGACCACAGCAATTGCTGCAACCAGTCTAAAGAATCCTTCCATCCCACCTGACCAAAACTACTCAAGTTTGGGCCGAGTATAGCCGTAGCCCCTGTCATGGCATAGATAGCATTCACAAGTACTGTAGAATCGGAGTATCCTATCAGGGGCTTTGGATTGTTTCGTACGAGCTCCCAATCAATACCTTCTAGAAGCTCATTTGCCGAGCAGCCACCTTGTAGACACAAAATATAATCAATCGTATCGTCGCTATACGCAGCATGAAGGTCGTCTAATCTATCGCCAATCGAGGCAGTACCTAAACTACGAATATTTCGAACATTTGCAGCAACTTTTACAGAAAATCCTGCGGCGTGGAGCCGTGATATGGCTTTTTCATATCGACGATCGCGAGCGGTATCCCAGCTATGCGATGGCGCCACTACACCTACCGAGTTTCTTACCATTATTTTTTTCATTATTCTATTATACCTTTCCCCAAAAGCGTTTCGATACCTAGGTCGTCTAAAAATTCTACGTTTATCCAGTCACGACGCCCGACCGTAGCAAGCTCACAGGTAATCACAGCAGAGTACCCTAGCGCGTCTCTCATTTTCTCGAACGCAGGCGTCATTATATTTTCTGCGAATCGTGTTGGTGGCGTATCTATGAGAACCGCACGCCCCGACGTATAGAGCGCTATCAGTGCATAGTAATAAAATGGCGCTTTCTTTGAATTTCCTGGCACCCACCCAAAGTTTCGGGCCTGAAAATCATACCACGCACTAAAATCTGCTGCAGTTGCACTAATAGTACTGTGTTCATACACTGCGCCATGCACAGTATTCCAATACGCAACAATATCACAACCGTATAGTGTCATGGCGTCACCGACTGTGCCGTGTCGATGTTCCTCGTCTACCACCCACGGTAGTTGCTTCTGCCCTTTTTGAAATGCAAATGGCGGCCGATAACATGCGACAATTTCTGGGTTCGCTGTCACATAGGCTGCATTTTTGTAGGTGGCAACAAATGGGTCTAACCCAGATGTTTCAGCCTGCTGAAGTGCTTGTATCTCTAGTCCAGAACCTCGTTGTAAATACGGTGCAAAAATTCCTTTGGGCTCATTTGCAGTTTCAAAACCGGGCGGCCACTGTCCCTTCAGAAGATCGTCTATTTGTTTTTGCAATTTAGCATTGCGTAGCCGAAGCTGTGCTTGCTCGTAGCAATCTGCGCTCGCTGTATATTCTAATGTCATGCTCGTTTTTCCTTGTTCAAATAAAATAGTTTCTATAAAAAAATGCCGAGCGAGTCGGCAGATTGCTACATACAGAAAACTACACGACTCTAACTCGGCAACATATGAACATGAGTTGTATAGCATTGTTTCACAATTTCATTATAGCATAAATAATATCGTATTGTCAAATATACCCAATACGCCTTGCTTATGTTTGCAATATCGGTGCCATGCTGAAAAGATATAGACGGATAGTTATCTGTGTACCTTAATATATTGTGTTTTTAGAGTGGATGCGGCTTTTTGCACAGCAAGGGGCTGCGCCCACTCTAAAAAAGTTGGGTCACAGAAAGGATATCGGCTATGGGAGCATGCGACTTTCAAGCGCTAGTATCAGCACGAGGGCTCGACGACGCACACGTGTGCGTGACGCTGATGCCCGATGACAAAGGAGCGTTTTTCACCGCTGAGAAGCATAAGTACCAGCTTCTCTGTATTGCTGACAGCGTTGCACCGTACACGGCAGCGTTCAAACTACCCTTGCAGTCCTATCAATCGATGGGATCCAAGGGTGCGCAGCTACTTGAATCTCTGATTAGTGCACTGAGGACAAAGCACCCGGATATCCCTATCATCCTGGATGCCGCATGGGGCAATAGTGATTGCGATATCAACTACCAAAGTGCATGCTTTGCTACAGCACTGGATGTACAGGCAGTCACTGTCAGCCCGTATGCTGGCGAGCCTGCCCTTCGGCCACTGCTTCAACGGTTTTACTGCTTCGTTCAGTGCAAGACGCATAGTTCTGGATCTGGGATTCAGGAGCTGTTGGATGCCAACAACTACCAACAGCCCCTGTACCTTACAGTAGCTAAGGAGGTTGTATACGAGTGGCCACGGCAACCACACAAAACTGGGCTGATTGTTGATGCCATCAGTAGCCTTAGGGGGCTCGAGGAAGTCGATAATGCAATCCCAAACACTGGCACTATGTTGTTGGTTCAAACGAGCGCACGTAGTCACTTTAGCGCAGGAGCTATTGTCGCGAGTGTGAGAACCCGGGGTAATGCTGCACTGATCTGCCTACCAAAAAAGATGAACTCTAACTATGGCAATGGCGACAAAGACATTGCTAAGCAAGCCAATAGTCTCATCATGGCTGGATTGGCGAAACCTCCTCGTCGCTAACTGCACTGCGCTGGTGCCCTGCAACTATCCATCAAAGTGAGAAAGCTTGCCGATTCATTTCTCAGCTTCTTCCGTAGCCGGAAGGAGAATACCGAATCGGAATACCTAGAAATTATTACAATCTGTGCTGTCGCAACCACTCGTACATGGCAATACCAGACGCAACACCTACATTTACCGAGCGTGTACTGCCTAGTTGTTCTATGTGAATAGTCATATCTGCCAGCGAAAGCATTTCAGCCGATACCCCCGGACCTTCCTGCCCAAACACAAACACTGCATGTAGCGGTAGCGGCCTCGCAGCCAGCGGCTGTGAAGCCACATTATTTTCGATTGCCACGATGATTTTTCCAGCGTTCTTCATTGACTCATTAAATTCCTTGGCAGTAGCATAGTGCTGAATATGCAAGTATTTATCTGTCGCCATAGCCCCTCGCTTGTTCCATTGCCTACGGCCAATCACGTGCACCGTACGCACCCCAAACGCGTTTGCATTGCGCACAATGGTGCCCATATTGTAGTCACGCAGCGTATTCTCTATCGCAATCTCTAGCTCGACGCCGCGAGTGTCTAGCAGCGCCACTATATCGTCGTGTGGCATATTCTTAAATTCGTCGGTAACATTTCTTGTGTCTATCACCTTACTAGCCTACCTGAGTTAGCGAGGATCATCAATATTCTGCAACAGTAGTGCTTGTGTTTTGCTAGATAGTTCCTGTAGTATACATGTAGAATGCATAATATAAGGTGCTCAAAATGAAAAAAATAGATTATCAATACAGCAATGCTGATGAGGCTACTTTTTAAACTTTCCTACTAAATATGTTTCATACTACTCTACTACGCTATGTGAAGTACCTTGCTATTGCAGCAGTACTCTTGCCTAGTACGGCTGCGTATGCCGATGACCCAGAGTACAACTTCTCAACTGGGTGCACAACGAGTACGATGGGTTCATACACTTCCATATTGACCCTATCAAAGCCGTACGCTGTCTATGTAAAGCTAGGTATTCCTGGGCAAACAGCTCGCGTGAATGCGTTTTCAGTCGATGAGGCTACTTCAGAACCTTGCCGAAACATAGGCCAACGCACTGTCAATGGCAGCAAATGGAATAAGATTGGAACTGTATACCCCGCCACTTCAGGCCGTACTGTTATTGAAGTAATCTCGCCTCAACTAGAAAATTTGCCAACTGCCAGCCGACCTGCCATGCTGCTAATAGACCCTAGTAATCCTGTCTGTATGCCGTTGATCGAATGTGAAATTCCTGGCACAAATGGCACACAATACATTCGCCCGCCATCTACCCGTAACGATAAATCGTCGCTGGCTGTACGCACACCAATTGACCCAAAAACTGACCACCTGCTGCGTGTGGGGTATTTTGCAGGCAATCAAAAGGCCTACGAGCTGGCTTCATTGCAACCTTTCGACCTACGCTACGCGGCATACGGCGAGGAACTCCTGCAACGAGTTGCCTACTACCGGTCTGGGCAGGAAGTAGTATATCAAGAACGCACTCCGACAACATTTCGCGATTCATTTGGAAATTTTATATTTAGAACCTTTTCAGTACAGCCGGTTGCCGCTACTGTAGCTTCTGTTGTTGTGTCACTAGCAGTATTGTGGCTTATTGTTCGATTCATTATCTCACGTCTGTACCGCGCCTATAGCGATCGTGTTCACCATGGGCTTGTATCTTCCAAAAGCTGGTTTCTAAAATTAGACAATGTAGTACTACTGTACCGAAGGAAGTATGCGAAACATTTTCGTATGAGTATCTCGGTGCTACTGCTCGCTGGCGTTTCGTACATGGGGTATATGGCAGCACAATCACTGGCGCTCAGTATATACACCGTCAATGGTGAAAGTATGGATGCTACGCTGAAAAACGGGCAGTCGATGTTTATCAATAAGCTGCCTGTTACCGTTGCAGGTATCACAGGCAAGCAGCCAATTGTCTCTAGAGGTGATATTATTGTTATCAATGCAATTTATGGGCTTGTGTCGAAAGATAAACTACCCGAATCTGAACACATTATCGTAAAGAGAGTTATTGGGCTACCGGGTGAACGCATAACATTACGGGCTGGCAAGCTACTGGTATACAATCAGCAACATCCCACGGGCTTTGATATTGATGCTGGCGCATCGTGGACTCGTACCATGCACAAAGATGACTCCACATATTCAATCGATATCACGCTGGCTCAGGATGAAATATTTGTAGCGGGCGACAATCGGCCGGGCTCGGTTGATTCACGCGTAAATGGGCCGGTAAAGCTCGCACAGCTTATTGGTATTGTAGCGTATCACTAGTGAGGTATCTATGACGACGAATGCACTCCATCAAAAGATTCACGACTATCTAAACGAGGTAAAGATGATGCACCTGGCTACGGCCAGCAATGACACCCCGTGGGTATGTAATGTATGGTTCGCAGCAGATAAAGATCTGACAATCTACTGGATATCGTCTACACGGCGACGCCACTCAAAGGAGCTGGTGAAGAATTCAAGTGTCGCTGCTTCATTTTGCCTCCCTTCACAACCAAATGAAAGCGATAAAGGCGCCTTGCAGATGGAGGGAACTGCTACAGAAGTAACAAACCCTATCGAGCTTGCCAAGGCATTAAAACTCTATGTTGCTCGTGGGTTTTTTACTGCAGCTCAGGTAAAGAACTTTATGGCAAGCCTAGACCATCCACATCGATTCTATAAAATTTCACCAGAAAGAATTGTGTTTTTTGGCAGTAGCGCCGAGGAATACCTATTGAAGAAGTAACAACCGAACTGGTATGATAAGGTAGTCTTTACGGATGTGATGCGGTTGTTCCTGCAACGAACACTTTCTGTATGTACGCTATGCGGATGTGGCGGAATTGGTAGACGCGCTAGCTTCAGGTGCTAGTATCAGCAATGATGTGGAGGTTCAAGTCCTCTCATCCGCACCATTTCAGAGGCAAAAAATGATTGGTCATCTCGCTCCCATGACAGAAACATATCTCTTTTTTGTTCGGGAGTCCGATCAAACAAGTAACTGGGCATGTACATATTTATTACAATCCTAGCGCAGTAACGACTGCCCGTAAGTCTTTCTCGCTATTTTTCTCAATTTTCACTACTGGATAGCCATGCTCAAGCGCACTTTTTTCTAGCCTTTTGCTAAATATTGTCGCCCACTCGACTTCTTTTTCCTTCACCTCATCAGGATACTTATGCGCGTCTTCCCATAGACCGCGACCAAAAACAACTTCTCGCATACGTTCCTCGCTATCGTCAGTCAAGAATACAGGGCGGATATCGCTACTCGTCTCAAGTGTAGAGATAAGTTCTGGCAATATATTTACGCCCTCAACAATAAAGCCCTGTCGCCAGGTGTAATCGTCCTCAATCAACTTCTTGTTACCAGACCAAGCTGCTATACCTTGCTTAAACTCCATATCTGCAATTTCTTGCGCACTAAATGTGGTCAAGAACGAAACCGCATCATGTCCCTCTACGTTATACAGGTCAGGGTGAGTATCTTTACTCGCCATTATACGCATGATTTCTCTTGTCTGGTCGGTAGATATCCATGGCAAATCTAATCGTTTTGATAACAAGCCAGCCATAGTTGACTTCCCAACGGTGGGTGTGCCGCCAATCAAGATAATCTTTCGTTTCATATCTGTTATTATACCACGCTAACGGCGTGACGCACCGTCCGGAAAAACAAATCTCTCTCAGCCCTGCGCAGCAGTTCGGCGGATCGGGTCGGGGGCGACCCGCCGAAAATCTCAGTTCTAGCATTTGGTGCTAAAATAAGTTCTAGCGTGGGCGTAAAATCGCACCAAGAACGAACTTTTTGGGAAATTGCTGAACAAGGCAAGCCCCACCACCTAGCACAGCAAAGCTGTGCAGCGCCCCGCCCAGAAAACCCTTTGCATATTTTTTGAAGCTACCCCCGCCGAGATTTGTTGGGAAAGGAAAGGGTGTTTCTGGTCGGGTCGCTAGACGCTTGTGTCTAAAAGCGGTATATATTCAACAGACATTGGTCGTAGTAGCTTTGTCGCCAAATCTTGCAGACTTACACCTTTGAATTCATATGAGTCATCTATACCTGACAGCCCTGATGTTTTTGTGGCATAAACAATCCGCTCAATGTCTGCCCAAGCCGCACAACTAAAACACATCACGCAAGGTTCGTGGCTGGCATATAGTGTGGCGTCTTTGAGATTATGGCTGCCGATTTTCTTGCAAGCTCCAACTATTGCCGAAACTTCAGCGTGTGCTGATGGGTCTTTTCTCTCCCAGACGTGGTTATAGTCTACGGCGCGACAATCTCGCCGTTAACAACCACGACCGCGCCGTATTGGTGAGGTGGCTGTGCCTTTTTTGATTCATCAATGGCAAGTTTTAGATAATCTTGGTCGGTCATTTATAGGGACTTTCTTTTTCATCAACAAACCGAACGTGCCGTTCGTTTTCTTCTTTGAAAGCAGGAGAAACAGTTAGAACCATCTTCATTGTGCCAAAGTAATATATGCGCGTTTTTGGTGGAATAACGATTAAATCGGTTGCTTCGGCTTCAACCCTCTCATCATTTAGATAAAATGCCCCTCTACCTTGGATAATATAGTAGGTATAGGTGCTCTTGAGGCTATAAAACTCTTGGAAGTGGCCTTTATCAACTGATACATAGACAACTTCTGCTTGCGGAACATTTTGACCATAAATCGTTAAATCAATACCATGTTTATTAAACTTACGGGCATTTTTGGCTGTAAATTTATACTGGTTTTTCATATCAGTAGGTAACCTGTATCTCATTAAGCCATAGTTTCTTTGGTCGCGTCAGCATAAACACTACAACATCTGCAAGATCATTTGGGTCGGTAAACTTTTCTGTTGGAAAATCATCACCAGCCTTTGCAAACATCTCGGTATTTGTGCCAGATTGATACACCGCACCAACACGAATTGGCTCGTCTTTGGTGTCCTCGCGTAGAACGTCAGTAAAACCTTTTAATCCATATTTGCTGGCGGTGTAGGCGGTTTGACCGGCTTGCGGCACAAGCCCCGATTTTGACACGATATTGATAATTGCTGTATTTTCTCGGTTACGCATACTGCCTAGCAGTTGACGTGTCAGCAAGATTTGACTGGTTAAATTGGTGTTTATAATTTCTGTGATTTTTGTTTCGTCCAGCGTAGTGATGTCGCCAACTTTATGCCAAACACCAGCATTGTTTACAAGTACATCAACTTGTCCATTAGCTAATATTTCGTCAATAACAGCTTGTCGTTTTTCATTGTCCGTCAGATCAAACGCATAAGTCGTAACGGCTGCGCCGTTGCTTTCTGCTTCTGCCTTAACTACCTGCAACTTTTCCTCGTTACGGCCAAATAAAATTAGGCTTTCTTTTTGCCGTGATAGCGCCAGTGCGATAGCCTTGCCGATACCATCACTTGCACCAGTAACCAAGACTGTTCACATAGTTGTCATTATAACAGATCCCGTCTATTTAATGTGTCGCTTGCGACACATAGCTACTTTGTTGCTCCGAGCCATGCCGCCTGTCTGCTAAAGGCAGACGCGACGCGACCAGAAATACCCTTTTCCTTCCCAACAAACCTCGGCGGGGGTAGCTTCAAAAAATATGCAAAGGGTTTTCTGGGCGAGGCGCAGCACAGCTTTGCTGTGCTAGGTGGCGGGGCTTGGAACTTTCAGGGGTTTTGCTTGAAATGAGTTCGCGCCAGCTCGTAAAATGCCAGCATGTTGGAAAAATGACTTTTGAGCTCGCGGAGCAAATGGTAGTTGTAGGAAAAAGAGGCTTTGTTTAATCTTAGCCAACAAAGAAAAAGAAAAGGGCATCTACGATGTAGATGCCCAATTCCCTAAAGCAGTGAGACTTTGCTCAGGCCGACGCCATGTCAAAATCTCGAACTGTCGCAAGTGCAATGCGCTTACCAAGCTTAGTGTCATGGTAACGCACCGCCCTAACCATAGAGCCTGGCTCAAAGAAGCGACATGAAATGGAATACCCGTGCACGTCACCATCCTTAATAGCCTTCAGTACTTCGTCTTTGGTCCAGAGGCACAAGCCGTTATTCGGATTACGTACCTCGTCGGTGTGTCCGATGAGTTCAGAGAAGATTGCTTCATCCTTCAGGCTAGAGAACAGCAAAGGCTCATTGTGGTAGAGCTTCCAGACGTTGCCGCGCTCGACGAGCTCCATCTGCGACTCATCGACACCGATTGAGTTGCCGTCGACGATGCGGTTCACATCGTAGAGCGGATACGGCGAACCGTCGGGACGCCTGAGGTGAATGTCGCTGAAGTTGATGCGAGCGACCGTCATATTCTCTTTGCGACCGTCGGGTAGTCTCACGAGTACTTTGTCCTGTTCCCAGAACTTGGTCTCGGGCAGGTCATGGAGGCGTATTGGCGAAATACAAATTGCGCCATCGGCCCCACGCGAAGCTTCGTCACGGCGTCGTTTTTCTTTCTGATCGACCATGTCGATCAGATCTGCGTCTAGAACGAAGCGACGACCGTCTTTCAGCAACACCTCTATCGCGCTTCTTGTGTGATAGACGCCAGGCTGGTCAACCCAAACTGGAACGCGCGGGTTGTAGGTAACTCGGTATTTGAAATCGAGTACGACGCCTTTTGTTCCGTCGTCAGGCAAACCGTGGTAGTCGTTCGTCTGTGAACGATGCCTGGGAGTGACATTGAAGATGACATTGTCACCAATTCTTAGTAGTGCAATGGGTGTCATTGAGGGTTTCCATCCTTCTGCTTGTGGGAATGTACGAAACACGAGACACTTACGCGTCCTATGTATCGAATAATTATATAATAGAATGGTATGTTATGTCAAGCAAAACTCCTTATCTCTATAAGCACCATTTGCTCCGCAAGCTCAAAAATTATTTTTTTAAAAACTCGGTTTGTGCCAGCTTGTAAAATACCACCAAATCGAATAAATCACAAAAACCTCCCCTTTAGAAGGTACGACCTCCTACAGGGGAGGTTTTTGTGATTTAAGTAATTCAGATAATACAGCTAACTTAGGACTGAAGAAGCCGCAAAGAGTTGGTGAAGCTACTAGAACTGAGGCAGTTCGCCTGAACGAGATGGTGTGTAATGAGGACGTAGATGTTTGCCAAGGCTCTGCGTATTTCCCTGCTGCTTGGCGCCGGTATTTAAAATACCATGCGGGTCAAAAATTTCTTTCACTGCTTTATACACATCAGCTAATGTGTCGTCAGGGTCGGCCAAAAATGTTTTTAGCCTTCCCTCGCCAGCATCACCAAAGAATATTCCATTGTGGCTTAGTACAATGCCTCGGTATTCGTGCATCAATCGCAGCATTTTTTGCTTCCCTGCCGTTTCACTGAGGTCTAGTTCAGGACGTGTATACCAAATTTCTTCCATTGGACGGCCAAAGATCGGCAGTTCTAGGTGATACGAAGTTGCAAGCTCTCTGACGGCATTTGTAAAATCTTCAAATCGATCTATCGGCACGAATACGCCATCCATCACGGGTGGTGTAGCATGACCCGCCGTATCGTGCATCATAGAATACGAGGTGACACTATGAACTGCGTGCAATTCACTGACTGTTTCATCCGCAGCGAAGTCAACAACTCCACCTAGCTCGGAAAAGATTTTCGCAAGACGCTTTACTTTATGGGCACGTGCTCGCTCGCTAAAATCATTAAACGACGCAACCACAACTGCAGATACGGCACCTTCTTTGCTTGCTTCTTCATAAAAATTGAATTCTTTCCCTAATTGCTTGGCTCGATCAAAATAATGACCATCTATATACTCGAGTCCGCTAGGGCTTAGTTGCTCGGCTGCGTCTATCGCATCATGTGCATCCACGTGCTTGTTGAACGCAGCTGCAATAATGGCAGGCGTTTGATTTACATAATCAGCCTTTATTATCATTTCCGAAATGATACCAAGTGTACCTTGACTACCTAAAAATAGTGGCGTAAGGTCGAAGCCTTCTTTGGTTTTCACTTCTGCGATACTTGCGTACCCTGCGTGGTCAAGACTGCCGTCGAACGCAAGTTTTTCATGGATCAACTCTTTGTTTTGTTCAAGAATTGTGTCAAGTTCGCGGTAGATATCGCCTTCAAAACTATCGAGCTTCTTTTTGCGCTCAAGCTCTCGTTTGCTGAGACGATGAGTTTGAATCGCATCGCCACTCGACAGCACTACCTCAAGTCTTTGCACTGCTTGCAAGGTGTGACGTGAGCGAGACAACGTGCCGCCTACCGTAGCAGATGATGGCTCGTAGGCAAACTTCTCTATAGCTGTACCGTGCACGCCTAACGCATTTTGCAACGCCCCTACAGTAACGCCAGGCTGCAAGCGCACTAGCTTTTGCTTTGAATCGTATTCAAATATACGGTCCATGTGCGCCTGTGTTGCCACTATAATGCCCTTGCCTATGGCCCCACCTGTTTTGTCACTGCCGCTTCCACGCGCAATAATAGGTATTGCATGTCCTTTCATGGCTAGTTGCCACGCAAACCGAGCTACCTTGCGAATATCATTTGTTACTCTAGGATAGGCAATGATATCTGGCGTATACGTCAGCACGCTGGCATCAGTAGCATAACGTGCTCGAATCGTTGGATCAGCCGTTACTTCGCCTAAGATGTGTTTATTTAAATATTCAGCAATTTTACTCACTAAATGCTCCCTACTTCTTCTGTTATTTACTATACCATAAGCGCTTCAATATACAGAGTACTTTATTTTAAAAGGTGAATTTGCTATGATGTGAAAGTATTCAGTTTTACACAACACATGCGGATGTGGTGGAATTGGTAGACACGCATGCCTTAGGAGCATGTGCCCTCGTGGCGTGAAGGTTCAAGTCCTTTCATCCGCACCAAATAAATATGACCGGATTTATTCGGTCATATTTATTTGGCTTATGGTGAATTTGAATGAAACAGTCGTACTTACTGGCTGCCGATTTTGTTTTTAACTGCAGTAGCAACTTCTGCGTCTTGCTCAACAGTTCCGCCAGCAATACCGAAACCACCAACAACCTTGTCGTCAAAAATGATTGGGTGTCCGCCCGGTATATTCGTTAGTAGATTATTTGCACCTAGAGGCAATGTGACTTCTAACCCTTCAGGCATCCAGCCGGTTTCTTTTTTAGTACTGGCTGCTGTGTTTGCCTTACGGCGACTTGTCTCAATACTATGTGTAGTTGCACCGTCCGCTTTACCAAACGCCACAAGGTTTAAACCAAGGTCCACAACGGCTACTGATACAGCAACGCCGATTTTCTGCCCTTCGGCAATAGCTGTTGCAACAATTTGGGTAGCAGATGTATACGCTACGGTAGGTACTTCAATGTAGTTCATGTCTGATAGTATACCAGATTTTCAATTGGTTACTTTGCCGTACCACGACAGGTTGTGTAATAGTGCCATAGCCTGAGGCGCTATCAAAAATTTGCAATAAAAAAACGACGTATCATACGTCGGTATAAAGCCATCTACGACCGAGCTATTATTCTCGGCGGAAGAAGGTAAGGACCGCGTTTCCATAACTACGATTGTCCACCACAACAACTCCGGTTCTGGGCGAGACCTCACCTCTTCCTGGATGAGATAATACCATAAGCGCGGTTGGTTTGAGTAGTCCCATGAGCCGTAAAACTGTGGAAAACTGTACATCGTGATACGGCGGGTCTGCAAAGATTATGTCGAACTCCCCAGTTGTAGCAGTGTTCAGCCAGTTACTGACAGTCGTGCTGATTATTGTTGTATTGTTTGCTACATTTAGCGTATGAATGTTCTTTTCAATAATTTTTGCCGCGATCCTATCTTTTTCTATAAACACAACTTCCTTGGCTCCACGACTAATAGCCTCAAATCCAATACTACCCGAGCCAGCAAACGCGTCGAGTACCCGAGCGTTCTTTATTTCGTCACCAATGCTGTTGAACATCGCATTGCGAATACGCTCACTCATTGCATGCGTACTGCTTCGTCCTGGCGCATCAATTGTACGCCCACCGAATGTTCCAGCAATGATACGCACATTCATGATTGTTGTTCCTGATACTTTTTGTATGCCGCATACCACGCCAGTGTGACCGCCATAATAACACGCGGCAACAGATCTTTATTTGTTTGCCGAGCAAGGCTACTTGTCCAGCCTTTTTCTTTAAATGTCGCATACATATCCAGCGACGCTACTTCGGCCACTAGCCGTATATACACACTTTCAAAGCCTTCGTCTGTGACTTGTTGTATGTCGTGCACCGAAGGTAGGCCAGTTTCAAACGAAAAAGGCTTCGCGGCAGCGGCAACGCCAGCTTCAAACAATGTATGTGTGGTCATAATGCCCTTCGCACCCCAATAGCCCCAGTTGTTTTTGATGAATTCTTTGCTTGAACCGCCACCCGACATGATAATTTTGCTGCGGACTTTCTGCGTTCTAGATGTACTATTGTGCCGTTTTATTTCATGAAGCTGCTCGTGAAGTGAATCGTGATGTGCCGGCGTCAATCCGTCGCTAACTGCATGTGCCAACCATGCTGCTTCAAATGAAGCTCGTACGCCGTCGTGTCGAATAAGGGCATCAGCTAAGTTGGCAATATGATGGTCAATCGATTCAAGTAATTCGCCGCTCGGTTTTTTAGGGTCGATAAAATGCCACGGTTCATCACGGCCTGGGCTTTTGAGCTTTACGCCGTCTGGCCCACGCTGGCCTTCAAAATATAATATCTCGCTAATCTTGGGAAATTCAGCATCTTTCGCCAAATAGCGGCGAAGGTGCTTCCTGGCAACACGATCAATTTTTTGATGTGTTCCAATGATTCGACCAGTGTTTTTTTGCCGCGGCAGCGGACCAAATGCATACATCTATTACATATCTCTTTCGAGCGACTTCTCGACAACTTCTACTGTATCACTATTGTGATTTCAGTGTCTGGAACATATGTTCCATCTGCTAATTCAATGTTGTCAACCGCTGATATTTTTCAACCCGAGCTGCCAACTCTTTATATTGTAACAAGTCTTCGCCGTTTACTATAAAACGATCAACTGCTTTTGAGGCGGCAACAATGAGATGCGTATCGGCTAAGCTCGCAACTTGCAGGTTTAAGGCTCCATGCTGGGCACGCCCATATATTTCGCCTGGCCCTCGTAGCTTTAAGTCGACTTCAGCTAAGTAAAACCCGTCTTGGGATTTTTCTACTTCGCGCAGTCGCTGGCTTGGCTTGTTCGTATCGGTGGTTAATAAATAGCAGTAGCTTTGGTACTGGCTACGGCCAACCCTTCCGCGCAGCTGATGCAACTGGCTCAAACCATATTGATCGGCATCCTCTATTAGCATGACTGTGGCATTTGGCACATCCACGCCTACTTCAACGACAGTTGTGCTGACGAGGATATCGAGTTGTCCGTCAGCGAATTGTCGCATAACTAGTTCCTTTTCAGCCGGTTTCATACGCCCGTGCAACAAGCCAATGCGACGATGACTAAACACTGAATTTTTGAGATTTCGATATTCTAGATCAACGCTTTTGGTATCATTCATGGGATTGTTGTCTATCAGTTTACATACAATATACGCCTGGCGTCCGTTTGCAATTTCGTTATCAATTGCGCTATACAACGCCGTTCTGCTGGTAGGAGCCCAAATTTTTGTATGTATTGGCAGTCTGTTTTTTGGCTTCTGGTTTATGATCGATACGTCCAATTCACCATACAAGGTGAGCGCCAAGCTACGAGGAATTGGCGTGGCCGTCATAGCCAAAAGATGCGGCATATGATTGGACTTTTCTAACAAATCTTGGCGCTGCTGTACGCCAAACCGATGCTGCTCGTCTATCACAACAAACCCGAGCTTCTTGAATTGAACGACCGGCTGCAACAAGGCATGCGTTCCGACCAGCACATCTGTCTCGCCGTTTTTCACACTTGCCAATACTGCGTCGCGTGCCTTACCGTTTACCGAACCAGTCAGGAGCGCCACAGAGATACCAAATGGCGCCAGTAGTGCATCGAGCGTTGTCGCGTGCTGCGAAGCCAATATCTCGGTAGGAGCTAGTAGCGCCGACTGAAAGCCTTGGCTCGCTGCCTGGCATGCGCACAGACCCGCTACCACTGTTTTTCCCGCCCCTACATCACCTTGGAGAAGACGATTCATTGGAGTAGGTTTTTCAAAATCTTGTAGTACGTCCCAGGCGGCTTTTTTTTGGGCAGCCGTCAGGTCAAATGGCAAACTAGCCACGAATTTCTTTGCGACTGCTTGCTGAAATGGAATATGCCAGCCTTCTAACTGTGCATTTGCTTGTTTGTTTAATTTGGCCGCCAAAAGCAACTGAAACACTTCTTCAAATGCAAGCCGTTCGCGCGCCGCAATACTCTCGTCCGCAGTAGTAGGAAAATGCATGCCCAGTAGCGCATCATTGATCGATACAAGCCGCTGCGACGCAACAACACTAGGCGGCAAGGTTTCGGGAAGCATTGTCATAAGCGGACGCAGCTCGGCCATAATTTTTCGTACCAACTGACTTTTGAGTCCCTTTATGGCCGGATACACCGGCAACAAACGGTCGGTTTGCACTGGCATGTCACTTACTTTTTCAGCACTTGGATTGTCATTTGATGACGATTGTAGGAAAATTCAAATTCACCAGAAAAATAGTATTCCTGGCTCGAATCTTTTAATTGATTCGCCCGATATGCTTGGTTGAACCACACTGCTTGCAATTTGCCGCTATCGTCTGCAAGAGTTGCCGTCGTAATGGCCATACCACGTTTTACGCGCCGGGTAGAAACCGTTTCACAGCGAGCCTTAATGGTACGTTTGCCAGGAGAAATTTCAGCGATTGCAGTAACTTCCGAAAAGTCCTCGTGCTTGCGCGGCAAAAAATACAAAAGATCACCGACAGTTTGTATGCCAGCCAGCTCAAATTGCTCGGCAGTCTTTTCACCTACCCCACGAACCAAACTTACTTTTGTTGAAAGATTCATTGTTCCTATTTTACACGCTGATGAAGTATACTAGTAGTGTTAAAGAAGGAGGAGTATATGTATTCAGAAACACTTACCCACACGCCTGTCGAGCTCGGCTTTGGAACATCAGGTTTGCGAGCGCTCGTAACAGACATGACCGACCTAGAATGCTATATCAACGCCCGCGGTTTTTTGAGCTTTGTACGACAAGTTGGCTACTTAGGCGCCACGGTGTACATAGGTGGAGATTTGCGCCAAAGCACTCCACGAATTATGGCAGCAATTCAAAAAGCAATCGTAGATGAAGGCTTTACTTCAGTCAACTGTGGCTTTATCCCAACTCCTGCACTTGCGCTTCATGCACAACGAAACAACGCGGTGTGTATCATGGTAACCGGTAGTCACATACCCGACGATCGAAATGGCGTAAAGTTTTACCGACACGACGGCGAAATAATGAAAGAAGACGAGATAGATATTAAGGATGCCGTTCGATCAATCCGTTCAAGCATTTATGCTGGTAGCGCCGATGACTCATTATTTGATTCAAATGGCGCGTTTAAAAATGCCGTAACGCTCGACGAGCAATCAAATGAAATCGGTAGCGAGTACCTTTCACGTTTCACAAACGCATTTTTGCCCAATGGCCTTGCTAATAAAACTATTGTCGTATATCAACACTCGGCTGTTGGTCGAGATTTGCTAGTACAGCTCCTAGAGCAGTTAGGGGCAACGACCATCGTTGAAGGGCGTTCGGAAAAATTTGTTCCAATCGATACAGAAAACGTAACACCCGACGACAGCCTTTATTTTAAATCTCTAGCCGAAAAATACCCAGATGCATTTGCGATTGTTTCAACCGATGGAGATAGCGACCGACCATTCGTTGTCGACGAGAATGGTCTCTTTCATCGTGGCGACGAGCTAGGCGTCATCGTAGCTGAGGCCCTACATGCTGACTTTTGCGCCTACCCTATTAGTACAAATGACGCTGTTGATACAAGGCTTGAGCACAAGAATATTCCCTACCAACACACCAAAATTGGCTCGACACATGTTATCGTAGCTATGCAGCGAGCTAGAGAGTCCGGACACACAAACGTTGTCGGGTGGGAAGCAAACGGAGGTTTTCTAACTGAATCAGATATCAATATTGAGAATCGTACGCTCGAACGATTGCCTACCCGCGATGCGTTTTTGCCTATCGTAGTTTCTTTATTGTCAGCTGCCTCGTCAGATAAAAAAGTTTCTGAGCTATTCGCCGATCTACCGCAAAGATTTACACAAGCAGGGCTGATTGATAATTTTCCAACCGATATCTCAAAGGTTATCATGTCACGCTATTCGGATGAAAATGACGAGCTTCGCGAAGAACTTACGACATTCTTTAGCCCGAAACTAGGCTTTAGTGACATTGTTCAGGTTGATTCACTTGATGGAATTCGAATCTACTTTTCAAATAACGATGTGGCTCATATAAGGCCTTCTGGGAACGCGCCACAACTACGAATATATAGTGTAGCAGATACCCAAGAAAGAGCCGATGCGATTGTGACAGAAGCAATAAAAGATCAGAACGGTATCTTTAGAGCGATCGAAAAAACACTTGAGGAGGTATAAGGTGAGCTTTCCTGACGGCATTTTCAAAGCATATGACATTCGTGGCATAGTAGGGACGGAGCTCACAACCGACACTACGTATGCGATAGGATGTGCGATTGCACAGTGGCTTCCTGTGGCAGGAGCAGTTGCTGTTGGACGCGACATGCGTCTTGACTCTAAAGACCTGGCTAATGCGCTAATAAATGGCCTGCGTTCACAGGGACGTGATGTTATCGATATAGGCGAAGTAACGAGCGATATGATTTATTTTGCCGTGGGAAACTTTGATCTTGCTGGTGGTGTTGTTGTGACTGCGAGCCACAATACTGGCGATTACAATGGTGTGAAAATTTATCGCGATAAAGTAACGCCCGTTGGCCTTGATAGTGGACTGGCTGAAATACGCGAGTTAGCAAAACACGGTAACTTCGAGGATGCACCTCACGAAGGATCTTTGGAATATAAAGACATCACTGAGCCATGGGTCAATCACGCCATCAGCCTTGTAGATCCCTCGTCTTGGCCAAAGTTACATATTGCGATAGACGCAGGGAACGGCATGGCAGGAGCAATTCTACCCAGTGTTTTGAAACGCTTGCCTATTGCCACCGAGCAACTCTACTTCGAGCTTGACGGTACCTTTCCAAACCATGAAGCAAACCCACAGAAACCCGAGAATCTGAAGGATTTAGCCGAGAGTGTACGAGTACACAACTGTGATTTCGGTATTGCGTTTGATGGCGATGGTGACAGGGCCGGCTTTGTTGATGACAAAGGCAGGCCTGTTCTTGGCACGGATATCATCAGTATAGTAGCGAATTTAATCCTAAAAAGATTCCCCGGCAGCAAGATTGTTCACGATGTTCGAACAAGTCGTGCAACAAGAGAGCTTATCCGAGAATGGGGCGGAGAACCCGTAAGAACTAAAGCGGGCCGTGTCTATATAGGTGCATTGGTGCGTGAAATAGGTAGTACGTTTGGCGGCGAAACAACGGGGCATCTATTTTTTGCCGACAACTACGACGCCGACTCAGGGCTTATAGCAGCGCTTTTCGTCATTCAAGCTATTTCGGAATCAGGTAAAACACTTTCCGAATTAGTAGACGAGTACCGACACTACGTCATGCCACCCGAAATCAATTTTGAAACAAGTGCAAAAGACTCCATACTCAATGATTTAAAGGTCCATTATGCGGACTATAGCCAAGATGAACTCGACGGGCTAACGGTTGAAGCCGAAACATTTTGGTTCAATCTGCGCGGAAGCAATACGGAGCCGCTACTAAGGCTAAATATTGAAGGTGTGTCGGATGACATCGTACAGAAAGAACTTCGTGTGCTTCAAGACATTGTGAATCGCTACTCTTAGCGAACTAGTACGAAGTTGTTCTTGCCTTTTTTAACAAGGGCCACTGATGCAAGCTTAACATCACTTGCTGCCTTTTCGCCGTTGACAGAAACTGCTCCTGCATCTATCAGCCGCTTCGCTTCCCCGTTGCTACTCGCTATGCCACTTTCTGTCAGAACCTCTACAAGACTGCACCCCACCGAGACAACTGGTATCTCTTTCGATAATACTTCAATTGCAGCAGCCTCGTGTAGCATATCTTCACCAGTCCAATTAAACAAAATGTCGGTTGCTCTGACGACACTTTCGACTGTATCTGCACCATGAACCAATTTCGTAACCTCATATGCCAGCGTGTGCTGCAACACACGTTCATGTGGTGCGGCAGTATGCGCGTTCGTCAGCTCGTCAACGGACGCTTTATCGAGCAGTGTATATATTTTTACCAAATCTTTAGCCGTTTCATCATCAACATTCAGCCAAAACTGATAAAACTTGTACGGGCTGGTTTTAGCTGGGTCAAGCCAAATCGCGCCGCCTTCACTTTTGCCAAATTTTATCCCGGTTTGTTTATTTACAATCAACGGTGCGGTAAACACGTGTGCCTCGCCCGCCTCAAGTCGCCGAATAAGCTGCACACCGGTGATACTATTACCCCACTGATCGGCACCTGCCACCTGTAGTGTTGCGCCTTTTTCGCGAAAGAGATGAAGAAAGTCGTAGCCTTGAATCAACGCATAGCTAAATTCAGCGTAGCTTATGCCATCACCACCATCACCAATCCGGGCTTTTATGAACTCTCGATCGAGCATTTGCGTCATCGAAACATGTTTACCGACATCACGTAAAAAATCGAGGTACTGCAAGCCATTAAACCAATCAAAATTATCAACTATCTCAAACTCATACCCATCAAAGATAGTTTGGTATTGTGCGGCAATGGCCGCTTTATTTTTCGCAATTTCATCGAGCGTTTTCAGGTCACGCTCTTGCTTCTTGCCATCAGGATCACCAATCATACCCGTCGCACCACCGACCAGCAGAATTGCCTTATGGCCGTGCTGTAAGAAGTGACGAATCATCATAGCCGGAGCCAAATTTCCGATTGTCATACTGTCGGCACTTGGATCGACGCCCCAATAAAATGTACGCGGTGTGTCAATTTCCTTAATATCAGAGAATGTCATTTGGTTGACAAAGCCTCGCCATGTCAGATCTTCAGAGAGTGTAGTCATACTACTAAGTATACTATAGAAAATTACTACAAAAATTAAGCATAACAGAAAAATAAAAAGTGCTATAATAGTGGTAATTGTATGGGGAGAGCAAAACACGTGGCAAAACGAACACCAAAGCGACGCATGAATGTGTACGCTAATTTATCTCATAAGCGACGCACTCGAAAAGACCAAGTAGCCCGAAAAAAGGCTGAATACCTAGCGAGCCTGCCAAAACACCCTGTAAAGCGAATGCTCTACCGCCTTAACCCGAAACGACTTGCAAAGTTCTGGTTCAGCAAAGCAGGCTTGATGATGGGCCTAAAAATTGCGGGGCTAGGTATTCTTGCCTTATTCCTTTTGATTGGTGGCTTATTCGCCTATTACCGAAAAGATCTAGACCAAATACGACCAAGCGAACTTGCAAAGCGCGTACAAACTACAGTGACTCGATACTACGACCGCAACAATACTCTTTTGTGGGAAGATAAAGGTGATGGCGACTACAAATTAGTGGTCGATGGCAAAGAGATTGCCAAAACCATGAAGCTCGCTACGGTTGCAATCGAAGATAAAGATTTTTATCACCACAATGGTATTAGTGTACCTGGTATGGTTCGTGCCGTAATCAATAATAGCCGGGGTCAAAGTGCACAAGGTGGCTCGACACTGACACAACAACTTGTTAAACAAGTATTTTTCTCGAGTGAATCTTCAAACAGAGGCTTGGGCGGTATCCCGCGTAAAATCAAAGAAATGATACTCGCGGTCGAGGTAGAACGCATGTATAAAAAAGAGCAGATTCTTGACCTCTACTTAAACGAATCACCCTATGGCGGACGACGCAATGGCGTAGAGTCTGCGGCCCAAACATATTTTGGAAAATCAGCTAAGACACTAAACCTGCCAGAGTCTGCGCTGCTAGCTGCTATTCCAAATTCACCGGCACTTTATGATCCCTACACCGGTGATAAAGACGCCTTGATTTCCCGACAACACAAAGTGCTCGATGCAATGGTAGATCAAAAGGACATTACCAAAGATCAAGCCGAAGCAGCAAAGAAAGTACCTATACTCGACAGTATTCAGCCTCAAACAGATCAATACAAAAACATAAAAGCACCCCATTTTGTTATGATGGTTCGAGGTGAATTAGAGCGTCAGCTTGGCAAGGCTACTGTTGGTCGTGGAGGACTAAACATTACTACTACTCTCGATCTGAGAATTCAAACAAAACTAGAGCAAGAAATGCGCAGCTTATTCAATTCGTACTACCCTGGATATGCAGGCTTTTCCAATGGTGCAGGAACAATCGAAGATGTAAAAACGGGCCAAATACTCGCAATGCTAGGTAGCCGTGGTTTTAATTACCCAGGATATGGACAAGCAAATGCCGCCACCGCGTTTATCCAGCCTGGATCGTCTATCAAGCCGCTCGTATTTGCCCAACTTTTCCAAAATAAGGGAGCTGGTGCGTTGAACTTTGGCAGTGGCTCGGTACTATCTGACACTCGAACGTATTTCCCTGGGTATGGCTATTCTGCACGAGACGCCGATGGATCATTCAAAGGTAATATAACATTACGTAATAGCCTAGCTTGGTCACGTAACATACCTGCCCTAAAAGCTATGCAAATATCTGGAATTGAGCCTACCCTAAAGACTATTCGTTTAATGGGAGATACGTATTACTGTACCCAGGGTAACGAAAAACAGACTCAATTATCGAGTGCAATTGGAGGTTGTGGCACCCGGATGGTCGATCATGTGAATGCGCTTGGAAGTCTAGCTCGCGGAGGAGTGTACACCCCTCATTCATCCATTTTGAAAGTTACCAATAATAACGGTGATATTTTGAAAGAGTATAAAAAAGAGACAAAACGAATTGTTGATACCCAAGCAGCCTATGTTGTGACAGACATCCTAGGTGATGCAAGAGCACGAGCGGGCTTGTTTGGTCGTACTATCACTCCAAATATGGACGTTTTGGGGGCAAAGATTGCTATTAAAACCGGTACCTCCGACAAGAACCTCGAGCCAAAAGACATCTGGACTACTGGCTACACGCCTAGCCTCGCCGGTGCTATATGGCTCGGCAACTCGGACACAACACCACTGATAAATGGTAACTCTAGCATCCCTGCGCTGGTGCTCGACCCAGTAATGGCCTTTGCGACGCAACTATACCAAAAAGAAGGCAAGGCACCTGCTGGAGATTGGTTTAAACAGCCTGCAGGTATTCAACGCTTCGGTATTGAAGCGTACCCAGCCTGGTACAACCGAGCAAAGTCCATGAGTGGCGTAAAGATGAATTTTGACAAGGTATCAAAGAAGAAAGCAACCAAATGTACACCAGCGAGTGCAGTCGTATCGGTCGATGTAATAAAAACGATTGATCCGGTTTCAAAGAGCCCTATCTATCTATCACAAGACGGCTACGATGCAACAAAAGATGATGATGTGCATAAATGTGGCGATGCCAAGCCTGCGATTAGTGGCATTACGGTTGATGGCGACACCATATCGGTACGCGTTGATAGAGGCAAATTCAGCCTTGATACGCTATCTATCCGTTTTGGCAACGAAAGTATTGCGTCAATGAGCGTAAAAGGTAGTGGAACATACACAACTCGCTACAGCTTTACGAAGTCAGGCAAGATTACCGCAACCGTTACCGATGAAGGCTACTATAGCGACACCTACTCTCAGACCTACACCCTGCCAGCTACGCCGTAGTCTATGATTTGTTTGCCAGTTCAATCATGTTATCTTCGGCAGTTTTAGGCTTCGAACTATTCGTCCGTTTATAATTTGTTTTCTTCGATGTGTGCTTACTGGAAGCTGACAACTTTGAACCTGCTGGCTTTGCCTTAGACTGTTTCTTTGCAAACATCATACGGCCCGCCGCTGTCTGTAAACTACGAATAAATTCAACTTCTACTGTTTTGCCCACGTCTGATGCAGCCTGTTCTACAACCACCATGGTACCATCGTTCAGGTAGCCAACGCCTTGGTTCGGGTCGTTTCCTTTTTGTACAATACCTAGCGATACTTTTTCACCAGGCAAAAATGCCATACGTACATTACCAGCTAATTCATTAATGTTTAATACAAATATACCCTCAGTTTGTGCAACCTTATTTAAATTGTAATCAATCGTGCAAATTGTTCCCTGGTATTTTTTAGCCAACTCCAGTAAACGATCGTCAACTCCGCCCTTGCCCGTTTGACCATCGTCATAAACTTCTATTTCTACATTTTCCATGTCTTTTAATTCATTTACCGCGTCGAGTCCTCGTCGAGCTTTTGTGCGCTTGTCAGAATCGGCTGTGTCTGCAAGTAGCTGCAGCTCAGCAATCACGCTCCGCGGAACCACTAATTTTGCAGGTACAAAGCCCGTCTTTGCCGCCACCACAATGCGCCCGTCCATCAACGCTGAAGTGTCAACAAACACCGGGCGGCTATCTGAGGTATTTCGCAAGCGGGGTTGATGCTGACGAAAAATTAAATAGGTTAGTTGCACTACTGCAACGACACTTAGTAGTGCGGTAAGTAGTTGTATCATTTGAATAATTCCTTTATTTTAAATAATCAATAAGTGCTTGGCGAACAGTTGAAACTGGAGTTGTAACGCCTATGCCTGCGGTACTTGGCCCAATACTATGGGTGAACCCTAGTTTTTTTGCTTCTGCAACCCGACGAGCGGCAGACACGACTGATCGAACTTCACCGCCGAGTCCAACTTCGCCAAATACAACCGTATACTCGTCTAGTTTACGCTGAGCAGCCGCGCTCGCAATCGCAATGCAAACTGCTAAGTCTGCTGCCGGATCAGCAAGCCGCAGCCCGCCAACGACGTTTATATAAATATCTTTGTCTGATAAGTGTAGCTTTGTGCGTCGTTCCAGTATGGCAATAATGATGTTGAGTCGGTTCAAATCAAAACCGCTGGCTGTTCGTTTAGGATACCCGAAATTTGTCGTGGTGACAAGTGCCTGGATTTCTACAAGCAGTGGACGATTACCTTCCAACGTCGCAAGCACCACAGACCCATCGGCATTTTGCCTCTCAGCAAGCAGCGCAGCTGATG
This sequence comes from Candidatus Saccharimonadota bacterium, assembly GCA_018060465.1. Lineage (GTDB taxonomy): Bacteria > Patescibacteriota > Saccharimonadia > Saccharimonadales > Saccharimonadaceae > UBA1020. The sequence goes on from JAGOVX010000006.1 coordinate 28,785, forward strand.
GGTTTTCGACAATATGAAGACCCGACTCGTCCATGTCAAAGATTGCTGCTTCATTGGTAGATCCAAAACGATTCTTCAATGCGCGTACGATTTTGAAGCCTCCATAGCGGTCTCCTTCAAACTGCAATACGACATCTACCAGATGTTCAAGCACCTTCGGACCGGCTATACTTCCCTCTTTTGTAACGTGGCCTACTAGTATTACTGCCGCACCGGCTTCTTTGGCTGCTCGTATAATAACATTGCTACTATTGGTGATCTGACTTACGGTTCCTGGCGCGCTAGATATTTCGTCCAAACTCAGTGTCTGAATAGAGTCAACGATCACTAAATTGTGGCTACCGCTGCGTATTGTAGCTGCAATATCATCTGCGCTCGTGCTCGCCACAAAACTTAATGAATCCTCGGTATGCGCACCCAAGCGCATAGCACGCAACTTTACCTGATGCGCACTTTCTTCGCCGCTGGCATATAGTACGTCCGACGTTTTAGCGATATGCGCAGCTATTTGCAGCAATAACGTACTTTTTCCAATACCCGGCTGGCCTGCAAGCAGCAGCACACCTCCCGGAAGTATTCCGCCGCCTAGTACAGTATCAACATCTGCAATACCAGTTTTTAGACGCTGCATACGTTTTTCATCAGTGATGGAGGCGATTGTTTGGGCCTTTAGCACATGGCCGCTCGTCTTGCTTTTTGCAACCACAGAGCTACCAC
>JAGOVX010000038.1 GCA_018060465.1 Candidatus Saccharimonadota bacterium
ACAAGGCACAATTTCGGAAAATATGTTCAAGCCTTGGCCCTACAATACCAGTATGCCCAGGGTCGTATAGACCATACAGCATATTGATTGCTTCTTGTACCAAAAAGTCCTTTTGATCTGGGTCGTCAAATTCAAACATGTTCAAACCAACCGGATTCGTCATGTCGCCCGGGTTAAAGTAAATAATGTCCTCAACTCGTTCTTTTGGCACCTTACCTATGAGTGCTTCCACCGAATCTCCATGAGGGTCAACAAATGCAAAGCCTTTGCCATCCATCATATCTTGATAGGCCAAATTTTCTAGCAGTACCGACTTACCCGTACCAGTTTGACCAATAATGTAGGTGTGTCGCCGACGGTCGTTGGTGCTGAGGCGAATCGGCTTTTTCACACCCCTAAATTCGTTATATCCCAGCAAGAATCCTTCTTCTACAACCTCTGTAGGGCCATCGACTTGTTTTGCAAGCTGTCGCTGCACCTGAGCAGTAGGAATGCTTTTCTGATCGGGCAAGTGAAATATCGTCGCAAGTTCAACGGTATTCAGTACATTATGGCCAATCGACTGCGGGAAAAAGCGAAAGATATACGACGTCACAAGCTGCTCAATATTTCGAGATACTGAAAATTTAAACCCGTTATAGCTCGGAGAATCAAACAAAGAAAAAGCAGCCACTATGTTTTTCAACAGCGACTGAGACCGCGCAGCAGTATTAGACGATACGACTACACGCACAAGCGCCTCGTATCCTGGATATCGCGTCTTTTCCTCGATCGCCTCGACAGTCGCTTTCTCCAGTGAGGTCAACTGCTTGTCTTCAGGCTTTTCCTTGCTCTCTGTAGATTCCGGTGGTTTCCAAAGCGCTTCCATGATTCCGCCAGATGAGGTCAAACCTGCCAACCCTGTCTTTTTTCCCTTATCTTTTGTAATTTTATCAGCCGCTTGAATGGATTTTTTTGTCCAGCCCTCTTTGGCAGGACGAATCAATATTTGCACACCTATGCCGTCTTCACGACCAGCAGTAGAGAGTGCGTTTAGCAACGCGCGCGATGCGTCACGCTTTACCTCTTGATACGTAGCTATTGGGTAGACATAATCTTTTTTTAGCGTAAACTCACCACCTATCGTGCCACTTATTTTACCGACTTCACTAAATACAGTGTGTTCTTCCACTTCCTCAAGTCGTGCCGATGGATAGGCGGCTGCAACTGCCTGGCGTATAACATCTACCAGTACAACAGGAGCTACCGTATAGTAGTGCACCAATCCACCCCGTGCCACAATCTCAAATGATAAGTGCCTCTGCCCATACACTTTTGTCTTTAGCCCTTTTGTAGCTGTGGAGGCAATAATGTTGTACATAATCTGCGCCTGAGACAAGACTTCCTCTGTTACGTCACGCTCATCACGACTGCCGCTATCTATGTCATCGCTGGCAGGCGGCAAATGAATCATCATTGGCACCATTTTCAGGCCACGCTCGTAGTTCTTTGCTTCTCGCAGGGTGCCTCGATACTGAGCAAACACAAACACGCCTACAATGGCGAGCAGTAGCCCTATGCCCAATACCCCTATTAACACTATTGTTTACCCCCCACGTTTTGCCTTTATGCCTCGTCTGTTGCGCCTAGTTCTTTTCCGTATCGCTTGCGTAGATAATCCGCCTGCAATTTTCCCACCTCTTTTTCACGCAGATGAGGATCATCCTTTGTCTCAGCAATTATTTTTTTTGCTTTATCAACCCACTCTTTTTCAATCAAATCTTCATCATTCGCTACCAGTGGCATGTCGTCCTGTACCGGAACCAAACTCGTTGCCGTAGTATCATCCTGCACAGGAACGGGCAGTACTATCGGTACTGGTACTGCGGTAGTCGCCTGATGGTGCTCTCCGGCTTTCTCAGCAACCTGCTCGGGTGAACGCTCTATGTTCTGTGTAGATAATTGCTCTTGCGTCCCTGATGGAAATTCACCCAACACTGGCGGCAAATTCGGCAGGCTCTCTGGTGATGACATCTTTGGCTCCATATCTGTAATTATAGCACAGGCCCGTAATAAATCTGCACCCTATGTCTCTCGCTTACTCACGTATAAAAGTGCTATAGCCAGAAACAGTACTACCAAAATAACCTCGTACAAACCAAGAGAACCTATAGATTTCATTGCTATCATCATTACCGGCCCCAGAGCTAGTACAGAACTAATATAATATATTCGACGCAAGCCGATACGCGCCAAAGGCCTCCGTACTGTTACTAGTCGCGATACTCGCACCATACCCCTATTAATACCTACCGAAACGATGGTAAATACCCCCAAAAGCACAAGATAAAGCAAAAAAAATACGGCCAGTAAACCTACTGGACCGACATTTGCTGGGTTTGAATTATTTAAAATCAAGACTAATACTAGCGCGGATACCCCTGAAACAACTGCTATTGTTTTTCCCAACATAGTACTACTATACCACTTCATATATAAGATTTAAGAGAGCCTCGGCGACTAGTCTAGAGCCTGGATAGAAAATCCTTTATTTCGTAAAAGATACTCTATCCAGACCCCGGTCCAGACAAGCACTGTCCGTCCTTAGTAAATAATTGACGCGTGTGTCGATAGACAACCAGCCGCCAGGAGGCTACTGACCGCCCAGCTAGTTAGCTGGGTACAATCCTTTCACTGGTATTCCACTGGGCGTACAGTAACTTATTACGTAACTATATACCTGGTACTAACCTGTGAGCGCTTGTGCCAATGTTTTGGCAAAGCATCGGCAACACCAGTTACGTAGCAGATGAAGGTGCGTGAGCCATCAAGTGATAGCCCATACTATTCTGCAGGTTTACTGTCGTCACCGACTGTTTGCCAAATCCATAGCGGTCAGTCAAGATTCAAATTGTTAATGTTTTTTTGCTTTTTTTGTTTTTGTAAAAGCTTATCCTTAGGGTATCACGGATGTTGTAATATGTCAATATTTCTAGATGAGAATATGCATGTTTTTATAACAACATTATGAAAATTACCTACTGCACTCCTTCTTCACCACGTACTGTTGTGGTATATACATGCCGTTCTACCGGCGTGGTACGTATGATGAATGCACTGCCTGCAACGTATCCTGTGCATTTCACATCCTACATTTTTTCCGCTACCCGTGTTTGGTTGTAATGCGGATAGCTATAGAAGCTATGCTACTTGCGGCATGACTTGGCTTTTTGGCATATAGTCAATCTTTCAAAACATCGCGTAGATTCTACACGTATTCGCAAAAGCTCAACGAAAGGACCTTGCCGGCATTCTGGCGCATGCAAACGCAATTTGTTTGCACTTCCCACGCAGCCCCACTACCAAAATGCACGCACGCGGTCGTAGTGGAAGCATCTAGTTTTTTCAGTGGATTCTACTCGGGCCTTCAGCAGTGCCTATAGGCTTTAGTGTATTGATGGTGTATCGATGCAGGAATAGGACGTTTACAAGCCAACTATTTTTTAGGTATTTTTGCTACATAGTGTACGGTCGATAGTATAGTCATATTCCTACCCACTAGCATATAGTCCCCTTGCCACAGGCCTATATTCACACAATCAAAACTGTACATTTTTTATAGGCGTAGTACGTGGTATTTTTTACTCAAATATTTGATGAAAAAGTTATTGACACAAGCGGTTTTAGACGATACTATAGGGGTAGTCTCTGAATAAAAAAATTATACAGGGGCCAAAAACAAACAAAAACGAAAAAACTCCACATAAAACAACCGTTCCTCGCAGGCGGTTGTTTTTTAATAGCATTTTACAAACAAAAATCCAGCCATTTGGCTGGAAGTTTTCATGGTTTTGGTGGAGCTGCCGGGTACTGCCCCCGGGTCCAAATGGTAACCCTCTACTCGTCTACAAGCATAGTTTGATTCGTATTTTTTTACGCATCAGTACAATAGAAATCAAACAAACAATGTACATCAGCGCGCAGAAAGTTTTCCGCATTTATAGCTGCTGCCCTATAAACGCGTAAGTGACATAAATATGACACCGCAAAATCACTCTATGTCACCTGAGTGATGCGATGGCCTAATATAGTTAGGCTGTCACACGGACTGCTGCAGGAACAGCGAATGCTGTCGCAACGAATTGCTTGCAGTTAGCCCATGCGGTTGCAATTGTATTTGCAATTATTGTTCAGATTACGTCTGAGGTCGTCTTGCAAAGTAGGTTGTTAAGATCCATCTGTCGAAAGCTGTGTCAGCCCCACAAATATTACCTCTGTTAGTATAGCATAGTTTACAGATAGTTACCACTTGTGTTTAACTTATGGTATATGTCAGCTGTTGCAAAGGTGGTATCAGTTGCCCCTATCGGATTTGAGGGTCACTTGATCGAGATCGAAAGTGATATGAAAAATGGCTTACCCAGCATACAAATTGTTGGCCTCGGCAGTAAAGCTATAGAGGAAGCCAAAGAAAGAGTCCGGAGTGCGATTACAAACTCACTCCTTGAATTTCCAGCTAAGAAGCTTGTTATCAATCTCGCCCCAGCCGAACTTCCAAAAGATGGCACCCACTACGACCTCCCTATCGCTCTAGCTATCCTTGTAAGTAGTGGTCAGCTCCGTCAATCTGATGTAGCTACTGCGATATTTGCCGGTGAACTCGCCCTAGACGGAACGCTGCGGCCCATAAAGGGCGCCATCTCTATTGCAGAGGCCGCCAGACAGAAGAAATATTCAACAGTATACCTGCCTCCTCAGAATGTTGAGCAGGCCAGTTTGGTTGAAGGAATCGAGATTATTGGAGTTGCTGATTTAAAAAGCCTATTTTTGCACCTGAAAAAGGAACAAATTATCCAACCCACTCCTCTAGCTCAGTCGCTACCTACTGAAAAAGGCCCCTCGTCCGATGCGCAATCGTCTGTCCTAGATGACATCCACGGCCAAGCTCAGGCAAAGCGTGCCTTGCTTATTGCTGCTGCGGGCCGTCACAATATCCTCTTTACTGGACCTCCCGGCGCTGGCAAGACCATGCTTGCCAAAACCCTACTCTCGCTACTTCCGCCCCTTACAAAGGACGAGCAAATAGATGTTACCAAACTATATAGCCTAGCCGGTGAAGCGATTGATGACGTTATTTCCGTTCGACCATTTCGGTCACCGCATCATACTGCAAGCCGTGTCGCCCTAATAGGTGGTGGTAACAAGCCAAAGCCAGGCGATATTAGCCTAGCGCACCTTGGTGTACTTTTTCTGGATGAACTTCCCGAGTACCCTCGTACAACATTGGAGGCACTACGACAGCCGCTTGAAGACAAAAAAATATCAATTAGCCGTGTAAATGGTCACGTTCAGTATCCGGCCGATTTTATGCTAGTTGCCACAATGAACCCGTGTCCGTGTGGATACTTTGGTGATGAAACACATGAATGTACCTGTGCGTCATCACAAATACTTGCCTATCAACAGCGATTATCTGGGCCATTGCTCGATCGTATCGACCTGGTGGTATCGGTAAGTCGAGTCAATAACGAAGAACTGCTTGTTGACACTGCGTCGACAAATACACAACAAAATGCTGCGCTAAGTCAGTTGAAAAACTCTCAAGAGATGCAGCGTAACAGATACAGTAGTAGTACGAAATACAACGCTACTTTATCATCAAAAGCCGTAAAATCCCAGTTAGCACTCTCACCCTCTGTTCGCCAAATCTTGGCTCAAGCAAACGATAGACTAAATGTAAGCGCACGCAGCTACTTTAAAATAATCAAAGTTGCACGCACAATTGCCGACCTAGAAAATTCACCCGATATCCAGCCCGCACACATAGCCGAAGCCCTACAATATCGGGCAAATGTACGGTAGTAAATACTGCCCTTGTTTTAACGGGGGTAGCATGCTAAAATAGCAGATGAGTTAAGTCATGCTCAGGGCAAGTCACCTAGCATACTACTCTAGCAAACGAGAAAAGGAGTTTCTATAGCCGCAAGCCAACAGATCCGTATCAATGAAGCCATTAGGTCTTCAGAGCTGCGCGTCATCGGGTCAAGTGGGGAACAATTAGGTATCCTCCCCCGTGCCGAAGCCATGAAGTTAGCCGAAGAGGCTGGTGTTGATCTGGTAGAAATTTCACCAAACGCAGACCCACCTGTTGCAAAAATCATCGACTGGGGAAAATACCAGTACCAAAAGATGAAAGAACAGCAGAAAAGTCGCAAAAGTAGCAAGCAAACTGAGCTAAAGCAAATGCGTTTTGGACTAAAGATCGGTAGTGGCGATCTAGAAATAAAGCTGCGAAAAATACGAGCTTTTCTCGCAGATGGTCACAAAGTGCGTATCCAGATATTTTACAGAGGTCGTGAAATGGCCCACAAAGAATTAGGATACGACTTGATAAATCGAATTGTCTCATTGCTAGAGGAAGATGCAATCATGGAGCAATCTCCACAGATGGCAGGCCGAAATCTGAGTATAGTAATAAGGAGTAAGTAATGCCAAAGCTCAAAACGCATAAAGGCACCGCAAAGCGTGTAAAAATTAGCGGTAGCGGAAAAATCATTAGACAACGTGCCTCGGGTGGACACTTTTTAGCAAAAAAAAGTAAAAGCCGCAAGCGCGCCATCAATACCTCAGGCGAGGTAACTGGTGCAATGGCTAAAAATATTAAGCGTTCACTAGGAGTATAGAACCATGCGAGTAAAACGAAGCGTCCCAGCACGCGCAAAGCACAAGAAAATTCTTAAAGCCGCCAAAGGCATGCAGCACAACCGTACACGAAGCTTTCGGCTTGCAAAACAAGCAGTAATTCGTGCACTACAATATGCATATCGTGACCGCCGCAACCGCAAGCGTGACTTGCGACAGTTGTGGATCACCCGCATAAATGCTGCAGCTCGTGAAAATGGTACGACATACGGCAAACTGATAAATGGATTAAAAACAGCTGGTATTGAAGTTGATCGCAAAATACTCGCAGAATTAGCAGTGAGCGACCCAAAAGCTTTCACGGCTATCGTAAAATCCGTAAAGTAATGAACTGTGTATACTAAAAAACTCCCTAACGGGAGTTTTTTAGTGGGCAGCTAGCTTGTAAGCCGGGTTCTGTCCCGTAAAAACGGTGACGATCATCTATCTACGCCGTACATTGCTGTGCGGCTCTAGCGGATATCGATCTACCAGCGGACACTGTTTGTTGTAGATCTCCTTGCAGCAGACAGGGTTTACCTCCTCCGTATGTCACCATACGTCGCTGTGAGCTCTTACCTTGAGAGTTAACGCTTGCGCCGAAGCGCCGCGCTAGAACTCCCAACCCTTGCGGGTCACTCGTTTCACCCTTACCCCAAAAGGGGCGGTATCGTTTCTGTGGCACTTTCCCTGGACTTTCGCCCGGTTGCCGTTAGCAACTGTCATGTTC
>JAGOVX010000039.1 GCA_018060465.1 Candidatus Saccharimonadota bacterium
CGAACGATGCTATCTATAATCGTCATAGCAGGCAACTCGCCACCAGTCAGCACATAGTCGCCTACACTAATCTCTTGGTCGACTAATGCCACTATGCGCTCGTCATACCCCTCGTAACGACCGCACACAAACACATAGTCATCGTTGCTACTAGCGTATTCTTGCGCCATGCTTTGCGTCCAGCGCTTGCCACGTGGTGTCATCAGTAGCACTTTTGGTTTCTTGCTGGCTGCCTTTGCAGAGTTTGCTTTTGGCAAGGCAGATTCGATAGCTGCAAAAAGTGGCTCGGGCTTAAGTAGCATACCATCGCCCCCGCCGTATGGCGTGTCATCAACCTGCTTGCGTGGACCAATGCCAAAATCACGCAACTGAATAGTGGTGAGTTTTGCAGCGCCAATTTCTTGCGCCTTCCACATCATGGATTTTTCGAACACACCTGTAAACATTTCGGGGAATAGCGTGATTACTTGAAATTTTCTCATCTGTTATAGCATAGCAAGTATTGACTTTTTTGTCTATTAGTGATATATATATATTTGCCTTCAAAATCTGAGGGCGTTGTACCTAGGAGTCATTATATGACCGAGAAAATCACGATGGGCGTAGTTATGGCGCTGATCGCTTTTGGGCCTCTAAGGCTTGAAGTACGGCGGGGAGTTGAGAATCTCCTTAATCAAAGGGGTTCTGCAAAACTTGCCGCAGAGCACCTATCCAACGCCGCGATGAGCATTGGAGTGCTGATCATCATGGCAGCGTTATATTCAACGCTATAGTAGCCCCTAAAAGAAAGCTCGCTGTTGAGTCGCATTACGCGCTCCAGCTCGTAGCTCCTCAGGGGGCTTTCTTCATTTCCAGCATACCTATAACTGCTACCAAAAAACCGCCCATTACAGGCGGGTTTTTTAGACATATAAGGCTCTCAACTTATTGTAAGTTCTCGCATAGAGCTGTTTAGTTCTCGCAGTTTCTAGAACTACTTATGATTATATATCTAGATCGTCTAACTCTGCAAGCTCTTTTCGAGTGTTTTTTGCAAGGTCTGACTCTTGGTTTTCCACAGGTTCATCTGTAGAATCGTCCACAGGCTGGCTGGTAGTGCTAGCTGATGACGTAGTATAGCTGGCTGCATCGTCGTCGTTGTTCACAATTTTCAAGTTGTAACGTGCATCATTTTTTGTACCCAATGCGCGTAGCAAGGTACGCAAACTTTGCGCGGTCATACCACGCTTGCCAATAACACGTCCCAAATCTTCAGGGTTTACGGTAAGGGTTAATAGTACGCCCTTTTCATCAATAATTCGTTCGATGCTCACATCGTCGGGATGTCCTACGAGTGATTTTACGATATATTCTACAAATTGCTGGTCTATACTCGACATAGTGCCCTCCTCTGGTCTCTGGTCGCTAATAACTATCGTACAAGCTCATTATACCACTACAATACGTTCACCAGCCAGCCGTTTGATGAAACTCCAGCACTATCTGCACGAGAATATAAATGTATCCAGACGGCAAGAGGGGTGATGAGGCTGCTATTGGCAGTGGTACACATTGCTACGACGCCTCCTCCAGGAAACGACCCTGCATATGTAGTGACTTGATTTTCATCCTTAATGTAGAATATATTACCACTTGCGCTCTTGGCTATCACCGCCATAGAGTCACCTAGATTTGATGCAGCGTTGTCGACACAATATAGTACCGCACTTGCACCGTTCGAGGCATAGTTACCTATCGACACTTTTGCCGACGTTACTGTTAAAAATGCCGCTTGATTGGTAGGATATGAGCCATTATCTGAATAGTAAACGTTCAGCGCATCGGCAATTTTAACAAGATCCTGCTTTACAGCCACGTCATTTGACCTCGTTTTGCCGGTACTGTACGATACCACCACAATAGAAGCTAATGCGGAAATTACCGATATGATAATAATAAGTTCAACCATCGTAAAACCACGCATAAGACGCTTGTGCATATAGTTATTGTAGCACAGCAAAGATGGCCCTATATCAACTACCACCCTAAGGCTAGACTATGATTCAGCAGCAGGTTCTGCGGTAGGCTCTGTAGCTTCGGTCGCTACGTCAACAGCTGGTTCCTCTACGGGAGCTTCCTCAACTGGACGGTTTTTGCGTAATTTTTCAGCATTACGAATGTTTTTCTGCTTGTCAACCGCTGGCTGTTTTACCCAATTTGGTAGTTTTACACCTGCATCCTTTAGAAGTTTGACAACACGAGGAGTTGGCTGTGCACCATTATCAAGGTACTTCTGCGCAATCTCTACCTGTACAGTGGATTCTTTAGTGTGTGGGTTGTAGCTTCCTACATAGGCGACTACGCGGCCGCTAGATGGATGACGCTGTGCTTCTTGAACAGCTACACGGTATACTGGGTAGCCTTTGCGTCCGATACGTTGCAAACGAATTGCGAGCATATAAAAATACTTCCTTTGTTCTACTCTTATAGTTTTTTAATACATCTGTATGATTTTACCCTATTTCACCCCAAGAGTCAACGCGCCTATCTATTCATCTGCCTGTTTGGCATATTTTTTCAAGGCCGCGCGTGCCGCATCTTGCTGAGCAACTTGTTTTGAGTGCCCGCTTCCTTTGCCCATGAGCTTGCTGCCCACATACACCCCAAGCGTAAATACTTTATCGTGGTCGGGGCCCTCCTCCACCAGCACTTTGTATAGCGGTGTGGCGCCATCGACGCGCTGCGACACCTCCTGCAAGTAGGATTTTGGATCACGCCAACTACCCTCGCTTAGAATCGCATCGAGTTTCGAGATAATATGCGCGTGGATAAATGTTGCTGCATCGTCGTAGCCACGCTCTAAATATATTGCACCAATAACCGCCTCAAAAGCGTTGGCAAGTATTTGCATACGCGCACGGTCGCTACCTTGTTTTTCACCGCGGCTCATGCGAACCAGCGGCTCATACCCAAGCTTGACGCCAGCATCGCCTATACTTTCTGTACGTACCAATGCCGCACGCCAGCTGGTTAGAGTGCCTTCTGGCTCGGCGTGATTTTTGAATAGATAATCTGTAACCACAAGTTCTAGCACTGCATCACCTAAAAATTCTAGGCGTTCATTGTGCTCGGATACGCTTTTTTTGTGCTCGTTTACATAGCTACGATGAGTTAATGCAGTAATAAGTAGCTGAATGTCCGCAAATTCAAAACCAATGCTTGTACGCGCAAAGTCCTGATATGGTGCAGTTTGCATGCCGGTCATAGCTTTTCCTCACGAATCCTGGTTTTAGCTTTTAGCATTAGTTTGGCTATATCTTCATATTCAATAGCATCGAGTGCATCGTTAAACTTGAACCATTTGATCCCATTCATCCATTCCTCTTTTTGAATCGAGTTTGTATTTCCTTTGGCGCGAACTAAATAAATTTGCGTAGTCATAAGCACTAGCTTGTCAATTCGACGATAGCGAAAATGTATTTTCCCGAGCCAACCTAACATGTCTACGTCAGTCAAGCCTGCTTCCTCGCCAATTTCACGACGCGCAGTTACCTGGGCTGTTTCACCAGGTTCAATGTGGCCTTTTGGTATCGTCCAGCGGTCTTTTGAATCCTGAATCAACAGTATTTCTAATTCATTATTTTTTGCATGCCTATATACAATTCCGCCAGATGTCGGTTCGCGTACAATTTCCTGAATAGACGGCTTTTTACCGCGATTAAAATATTTCTTGAATTTATCAAGCTGAGGTGGCTGCATCGGCTGATTCCTCCACGAGTGTTCGATAGGCAGTACCCAGTACGCCATTTATAAACTTACTCGAGTTATCAGAACCAAATGCTTTGGCAAGTTCGACTGCTTCATTTATGGCAACCTTTGGTGGTACTGCTTTTTGACAATGCAGTAGCTCGTAAAGGCCGATTCGTAGTACGTTGCGATCTATTCTAGCTACTTGGTCAAGCGGCCAGCCCGGTGCAAGTGGCTGCAAAGCTTCATCCAGCTTTTCCTGGTACTTCAGAACGCCGCGCACTAGATCATCTACAAATGACCTGTCGTCGATTGCTTCCTTATAGCGTTCCACATTCCGTGCCAACACATCAGCAATATCAAGATCAGAATCGTTTGCTTGCTGTCGAAATTCAAATTCGTACAGCGTTTGTAGTGCAACGATACGTCCCAGATGTCGATTGGAAGCCATAGTCTTTGGTTCTTTCTTAGTTGTTAATCCACCCTACCTATTGTAGGCTAGGCTATTTTTTTACCAGTTTCACGCTTGGTTGTACGTACTTTTACTGGTGATTTTGCGTTTACCATACGAGCAAGCTTTAGGCGTAAGTGGCTACGACGTAGGCCAGTCTTGCGTGAGCTCGACTGCTTTTTGGGTTGTCCCATTGAAATGTTCTCCTTTTCAGGTTTGTTATAAACTTGGTACTAATTATAACCGAAATCTAGAACAACCTCAAGGCTGGATATCAACACTAAAAATTAATAAGCTATTCTCGTTATCTTACTAGAATATATACCAGCCAAAATATTTGACATTTTTGTATACCATTGTCCCAAGCACATATGAACAGTAGAATCTTGTATTACCCTCATAGGCCTTGACAGGCCCCGCATAAAAGCGATAGCTGCCTGCATTTCTGTGTACTTTTAATGGTGTAATCCCCCTAGGCTTTACTGTGTTATAGCCATAACCTGTACTATAACCTGAGCAACCACTTAATTTTGATGTTGGCAAAGAGCCTAGTTCGATACTCATTGGCTTTGTAACACCGTAAGCGCTACCCTTACTATTCATGATCGCGCAATAGAGACCCCCGGTCTTTGTAACATACAAATTGATACGACCTATCACTTCTTTACTTTTGCTTTTTATGTTTAGTGCAGTGGTGCTCGGATACATTTTTAACACCTCGTAGTAGCTCCCGCAATCCGCCACTCCCGCGGCATCAGCTTTTTGGCTCGAAGATTGAGCAACAGCACCTTTTTTAGTAAGTGCATTGTAGCCTACATATCCCAGCACACCTAGCAGTGCAACCACTGCCACAACAGCAAGCCATACATGTACGAAGCCTGACGTAGATTTTTGTGTTTTCATGAAATCCCTTTCGATCATATGTTATCAAAAGAATACCCTACCCCATGCAAAAGCACAGGCGTACTTAAGAGCGTATTAAGGTTAAGTGATGTGCCTAATAGAACAAATAACCAACTGCACCTTGATGCAGTTGGTTGAAATGTTAAACTCGTTAGTATCAGAGTGTACTACTTCGCTAGCGCCTACACGTACAACCTAATAATAGTTACAGTAAATCTTTACGTAGTGAGTAGGTTTATTGTAAACTACCAAGATTTAAGTTTATACTCGCTACAACTACCCATAGTTTTTGCGTCGTTAACGAAACATCCCATAAGTACAACTCCTGGTTTATGTGCATAGTATAAAGGTTTAGTGTGGTACTTATATCTACCGGAAACACTAGCGCCCCCTTTTACTTTTAATGACATATTTCTTGCTATTCCAGGATATTGACTAGCAAGAATCGCACACCCTCTACCCTTTTCATTTTTGTAATTATATATAGTATTGTAACTATTATGCATTAGTTTGTAGCCTGAGCCACAAATAGCAGCGTAACCACCTGCCGCATCAGCCTTCTGACCGTCTTTCTTCTTCATAACTGCGTTGTAGCCTACAAAGCCTACTAGTCCTACTAGAGCTAGCACTGCCACTACAATGATTCCTACGTGGGCAGACCCTTTTGAGTACATTTGTTTTTTCACTTGTTATACCTTTCGATTTTTAAATGTATGCATAGCATGATAGTACAGCAGTAGCACTAAAAGCACAACCGCAATTGGGAACTTTCTGAGATTTTGCTGATTAGCAAACAATGTTCACAAGTTTGCCTGGTATGTAAATTACTTTTTTCGGCTCGCCATCAACATACTTTTGAACGTTCTCATCTGTCAGTGCGAGTGATTTCGCGTCGTCTTCATGTATAGATTTATGTACCTCAAGCTTTGCACGAAGTTTACCATTCACCTGAACAACTATGGTGATTTTTTCAGCAAGCGTCTGTGCTTCGTCCCATACCGGCCAATCTGCAATGTCTAACTGATCACCATTTCCGAGTTGCTGCCACAATTCGGCTGCCATGTGCGGCGCAAATACTGCCACCAGTTGCACAAGCGTTTCGATTGGCTGCTTCCATTCGGCGCTAAACCCATTTGTTTTGAGTTTGTACAGTTCGTTTACGTATTCCATCAAGGTTGCGATTGCGGTGTTGAAACTCAGGCGGTGAATATCAGTTGTGACTTTTTTGGTCGTGCGGTGCATAAGTGCTGTTAGCTCGGTGTTTTCATCATCTGATTTTTCGGCTTCAATATATTCTTGCGTCAGTGTCCATGCTCGGTTCAAAAAGCGATACACGCCGGCAATTCCGCGACTACTCCACTGCGAATTTTCATTGATCGGCCCCAAGAAAAGCTCAAATGTACGCAACGCATCGGCGCCGTAGCCTTGGTCGATAATTTCGAGTGGGTCAATCACATTGCCTTTACTTTTGCTCATCTTTGTACCGTCTTCGGCACCAATAAGGCCGTGATATACGAGTTTTTTCACCGGTTCTTTGCTGGGTACCAATCCCATATCGAAAAATACGTGGTTCCAAAATCGCACATACAACAAATGCGCCACCGCATGATCGCCCCCAACATACATGTCGATTGGCGTCCAGCGCTTGGCCTTTTCTGGGCTCCACGCGGCTTCATTGTTGTGCGGATCGGTGTAACGAAGCAGATACCAACTGCTACAGGCATAGCCATCCATAGTGTCAGTTTCGCGCATAGCGGGGCCACCACATGTTGGACACGTTGTTTTCACCCAGTCTTTTTCGCTGGCAAGAACACTTTCGCCTTTTGGCTCAAAATCTTTCACAACCGGCAGTACTACCGGTAAATCTGCTTTTGGAACCGCCACGGCACCATCTTTTTCACAGTGCACAATCGGAATTGGCGCGCCCCAATAGCGTTGGCGGCTTACTAACCAATCACGCATTTTGTAGGTGGTTTTTGCTCGGCCTACGCCTTGTTGCTCGAGCCACGCCACTACTTTTTCACGGGCTTCACTGGTGGCCATACCATCGAATGTGCCTGAATTTACCAGGCTGCCTTCACTCACGATTACATCATTTGGGCCTTTTTTTCCGTCAATCACATCAACAATTGGCAACTTGAATTTTTCGGCAAACGCAAAATCGCGTTCGTCGTGCGCTGGTACCGCCATGACCGCGCCAGTACCATACCCCCACAGCACGTAATCTGCCACCCAAATAGGTAT
>JAGOVX010000040.1 GCA_018060465.1 Candidatus Saccharimonadota bacterium
CTCCTAGGGCTGATACTGTTTTTTGCGGTGTGTTGTAAACAGCTGGTGAAGTCGAATCCGTACCGAGCTGGCCTTGATCGTTTTTACCCCAACACCACACATTTCCAGATGTGTCACTGGCTTGCTTCTCGGTCATAACACATGAATGATTCTTTCCCGTTACGATCTGTACCGGGTACTGTGCAGGCGACGCAAGAGCCCAGTTTGCCGTGGTATATATGGGGAAGGGGATGATTAGTGTTGCAGAGGCACCATTACCTAGCGCTCCATCAGTTTGATCGCCCCAGCACACAACCTTTCGATCTGCGTGCACCAAATTCACGTTCAACGCATCTGCAGCAGTGGTGGTTATTGCACACGCAAACCCCTGACCAATTGAGATCGCTATCTCATGATGGCTTAGCTTGCTCGATGCGTTATTCGGTGCACCAATAGTATAGTCTGGAGGTATCGTATCGCCCGGCCGAACCACCTTGGTGCGCACTGGCGGGTTGCCAGGCTGCTGCAAGCCCAAGGCATTACCCGTACTTGAAGGTGTCAAGTCGGGGCCATCAGCCTCGTATGTTTGACCACCAGCATCACGCGTTCCGTTGCCTAGTCGACCATCGGTGTTCCAACCCCAGCAGTAGCTTTGCCCCGACAGCACGCCACATGCCATGTATGAGCCAGATGCTACAGCCGAGGCTAGCAACTGCCTAAATTGCAATCGCAGCTTTATAGTTTTACGCAAGGTTTGCCACGGTGCTGTTGTATTGCTTGTACGATACAGCTCGGCGTAGCCCGTAGAGCTAACTTCATAGTACCCACTACTGCTCGCAGCCGGGCCATTTACGTCAAATCGTGTTTTGATAATAATCCCGCCCGAAGATGAAGTGTCTAATATATATTTACTTTTCGATGTATCGACAGCATTGTTCGAGCATGATGTCGACTGTGGCGTATACACGCTGGCAGAACTTGGCGTGGCACCCGAACGTACGCAGCCTGTTATGTAGTTGACACCAGATTCAGCAGCCTCACGTACCAACTGATCGTAATATTGATTGCGTATGCTAGTGCTAGTAGTACTAACCGTTACAAGGCCTGTCAGTAGCACGGTCAACATGACAACAGATGTAATCATGACCGTCGGTAATGCAAAGCCGTTTTTTGTAAGTCGTACCACCGTAATATCCCATTTATGCTTATGCCTATAGTAGCATACCTGGCTCGAGTTTTATATATCGCACGTGTTTGCTGTATAATGTATAGTAATTAGCTAGCAAAGAGAGGGGAATATGGCAGATCAATCAAATAATTCAGACAATGCCCAAGTAGTCGTATATAGCACCACTTGGTGTGCATTTTGCAACACTGAAAAGCAATGGCTCGACCATTTAGGCGTATCCTATGTGTCAAAAAATATTGAGGAAGACGATGCTGCCAATACTGAACTACTCGAAAAAATGAACGGACAGTACCAGGGCGTACCGACCACAACGATTGGCGAAGAAGTGATCGTTGGCTTCGACCGCCCAAAGCTGACAGCCGCACTTGAAAAGTACAATCTACTCGCCAACGCCTAGTTTGCCTTGTATACTTGCTTTTGTACATTGTATATGATATAATAGTAATAATCATGTCACATACCGACCCTACCCCGAGAGAACCAGGCGAACACGACAGTTCCGATAGCGAGACTTTTATCCCGTGCGGTGATGTCTCTCTGTATATCCCAAGCCAGCACGATCTAGCTGAAACACTCCAGATCGCCAAAAAGGAGCTTGTGATTGCTTCACAAAAGTTCTACCCCGAAACCACTGGTCTTTATTCATCTTGCTTTGAACAGTACGAATCACGCAGCACCGATCGCGCCTTTCGAGGTACGATTGTCGCGAATACCGAAGGAATGTCTACCGATACGCGTGAGCTTTACTCTGCGATCGCTAGCCGTATCGATTCAGCCGGTGCATGGACTGCCCAAGTATCACAGACTGATAACTATATTCGTGGTATCGCCTGTATATCAGCTCAAGCTCCTCGCGTACTGTCTGCCACCGTTGAACTTAAGCATACAGATACTGGCACTCTCACTATTACCATGGAAGCATGCGCCTATGGCGATGCGCTTGATGCCGGCGATTGCACCGATGTGTATGCGTTTTTGCAATTGTGGGGGCTGCTACAAAACAGCGTAATGCTCCCACAGCCAGAACCGATCGAGATAGAGATCAAGCGATTTGGCGTCACAGATACCGGAATCATGATCGGAGGCGCGCTGTTTTTACACAACGCAACCGCCAAAGATGGCAGCCCTAGATTTGATGTAGAACACATTGATGTTCAAGAAATCGCCGAAGATTTTGAAGACCTAACAGACGAGCAGCTTGCCGATGCTATCAGTTATCTGCATGATACCTATCATGATAAAGAGCTTTTTACGATGGCCGACCTGACAGATGCACTCGCAATCATCTGCTACGACCTTACGAACCAACCTGAACAACCTCCCCGCCAATAGCACTGCGAAAGTAGTCATCGTGACTCACATACAAGATTGCACCGCTGTAGCGGGCCAGGGCAGTCTCGAGTTCTTCAATACTTGGTAGGTCTAGGTGGTTAGTTGGTTCGTCCAGAACCAGTAGTTGCGGGTCGTTCGCCAACATTGCAATCACTTGCAGGCGCGCTTTTTGGCCACCCGATAGTTTCGCGACCGGAATCTGGCCGTCGCCTTCAGTAAACAAATAATCGCTCATGAGTTGGCGAATTTTTGTTTCGCTGATTGCGAGTTTTTTATCAAAATATACTTGCTCGATGGCCGCGTGCAGTGTCATTGCAAAATAAGTTGGGCTCACTTCCTGTTCATATACGCCCACACGCACATGGCGATCTAGCTGTATTTCGCCCGAAACTACCGATATCTCAGCATCCGTACCGAGCAAGGCTTTTATAAGAGTACTTTTGCCGGCCCCATTTCGTCCGCGCAGTTCTAATGCTTCACCTTCGCGTAGGTCTATTGTGACGCCCTCGAACAGTGGCGCATCATATCCAAGACTCAGCTGCTTGGCACTCACTAGCACGTGCTTGCTGCGCGAACCGTCACTTTTTATATTCATACGAATATTCTTTGCCTTAAATTTATCGTACTGAGCAGCCACCTTGTAGTTCAAGTTTTCAGCCGAAGCCTTATCAATCCAAAATGTTGGTTTTTCTTTGGCCTGTAACTCTGCAAGTTCCGCCCGCGATACTTGCTCTAGGCGTTTGAATTTTTGAATCGTTTGCGGATTACGCGATTTTTCCTTTAGGCGCTGGTAGTCAATCACTTTTTGTTTCAAGTTCACAATGCGTTTTTCTATCAGTTCAAACTCGTTCATGGCAGTGCCCGTACTATGGGCATTCTGTTTTAGGTACGCATCATAATTGCCTTTGAAACTTTGGCAGCCTCCATCTTTTAGCTCGATTATTCTGTCGACATGCCGTAGTACATCTCGATCGTGCGTAATCACCAACATCGCCTCGGGTGCTTCATTCATCCAGTCAATAAACTGTTTCTTTGCAATATAATCCATATGATTGGTCGGCTCGTCTATCAACGCTAAATCCGCCTGGGAATGCATAATTTTTACCACTTCCACCAAACGCTTTTGACCACCCGAAAGTGAGGCAAAGGGCCGATGCGCGACATCTGGCAGTTGAAATGTTTCCAGCTCTCGCTCGATATCACTCTCAATTTGGTAAAATCCCTTATCGTCAAACCGCTGCAACGCTTCGGTATACGCAGTAATCTTGCGCATATCATCGCCCATAGTGGCGGGGTACGTTTCGACAATATTCGATAGCTCGCTATATTCTGGCAGCCCAGCTAGTACGTACTGCAGCACGGTTTCCTCAGCCACGCTGTGATGTTCCTGGGCGGTTGCAACAACTGTCACGCCACGTCTATACACAACGTCACCGGTAAAATCTGTATCGGTGCCAGCCAATAGGCCAAACAATGTTGATTTTCCCACGCCGTTACGGCCCACCACACCTACTTTTTCCTTTGCATCCACACTAAATTTCACACCGCTCATCAGCAGTTTTGAACCAAATGATTTTTCAGTAATGGAAATATCGGCTATCATACTCGCATTATTCTATCACACCTCTGTTGATCTTGGGTGAAGTATCTTTGTTATACTAATACTATGCAGCCAGCCACACATACAGCCCAGATCGATAATTACCGTATAAACTACTGGACATATGGCAACCCAAAAAAACAGCCCGTACTTTTCGTACATGGGTTTACCGGAAGCAACGAAGGCTTTCAGTACATCGTCCCGCAGCTTCAGCATGATTTTTATCTAATTGTGCCTGATCTGCCGGGTTTTGGTGCCAGTGAGCTGGGTAGCGATACGTGGGGAATTGACGAAATTGCCCGTCGCGCCAATGAATTTGCAAAATCTTTGAAACTACCGCACAAACCGCATGTTGTGGCGCACTCGATGGGTGGTGTTGTGGCAGCCTCAATGCTGTCACAAAATCCCCATTTGTATCAAAAAAAAGCAGTCTTTATTAGCCCGCACGTCCAGCCCGTCAAAGGCCTTCGCGTTGTAGGTGCCGCACTGCAAACACTTCAGTACAGCCTTGGAACGATCATCCCTGTGCTGGGACCGAAATTCGTAAAAAGTCGGCTATATAGTCGCATTGCCACCAAACTCATCATGACGACAAAAAAGAAAACGCTGAAAAAAGCTATTTATCGGCACCATTTTCGCAACCTAGAATTTATTTCAAGTATTGGATTTTACTACAACTTACATCGTGAGATCATCAAAACCGGAGCCCTTCGCTACGCCAATGCACTGCGCAATTTTCGCGTGTTGATAGTGACGGGGAACAAGGATGCAGTTACCCCGCTTGCGACCCAAAAGCGTTTTCAAACAGCGCTAGCTGCAACGCTAAAAGTGATCCCTGGCGTAGGGCATTTGCTACACTACGAAAAGCCTACAGAAGTCGCTGCGGCACTGCGTGAGTTTTTGCAGCCATAACTTCTTGGTAGATTTTCTCAAAAGATTTTAGCGTATGAGCAATGTCGTGCGTTTTCGCAATTGCCAAACTTTCCTTGCCAAATTGTTTGCGCAGCTTTGGGTCTTCTACCAATGTTTTCAGGGCCAGGGTTATTTCAGCCACATTATCTTTTTCACACAAAAACCCATTTCGCTTGTTCTGACACAATTCATACACTGCACCCGCGTCTACCGCAACCACCGGCTTGCCACTTGCCATGGCCTCGAGCGCTGAAATACATTGCAACTCGGCCGGACTCGGCATACAAAATACGTCACCAACTTTTTGCAATTCTACTATTTCTTCGTCGGTTACTCGTCCGGTAAAGGTAATTCGCTTGTCAATACCTAGCTCGTAGGCTTGGTTTTTCAGCCTATCTTCCTCGGTTCCAAACCCAACAAGTAGCAAGTGAACCGGCACATCCGCCAATATCAGCACATCATTAAAGGCTTCTATTAGTTTCGAAACGTGCTTCTCGGCGTCAAGACGACCCAAATAGGTAATTACTGTTTTGTCTGCCGGAATTTTGAACTTTTTATAGATCGATACCTTGGCCTTTGTGGGCGTAAATTTGCTCAGGTCTATTCCGTTTGAAACCGCCACCATCGGAACAGTCGGCAGCTTGTCTCGACCTTCGGTCAGCATGGTTATCGCGGCTTCTGTTGGCATAGTAATATAGTCTGCTTTCGCGTGAAAGCGAGCACCATATTCAGCAATCAAGTAATTTATCGGCTTGGAAACAGGCGCCAACAAACGAATATTATCCATCAAATTTTCAGGAATCGCGTGGTTTGTACTCACGATTGGAATATTGTAACGATTGCCATACTTCATACACGCCTGGCCAATACCAAGTAGCATCTGAATATGAATAACGTCTGGGTCAAAATCTTCGATAATTTTCTTTACCTCGCGACGAGGCGATAGTGATATGCGAAAATTTTGGTAAAAGGGAAAAGGTACCGACATAGTGCGTTTTACCTGCACGTTTCCGTCTTCCTCCTCGCCAGATAGTCCCGAACGGCGCTGACTGGGCGCAATTACTATAACTTCGTGGCCGCGCGCTGCCATGCCCAGCGCCAAGTTGCGACTAAATGTCGCTACTCCATTGATAGTCGGCCAATATAGGTCGGCGGCAATGAGAATTTTCATATGCTCCTATTGTACCATGCGATGCCTCACGGGTTCCTTACCACACAGCTATTTAGTTTTGATCAATCAATCACACCTTTTGGAATCTTTTTTCAACAGATGTAAGTCAGTCGTGCCGCAGTCGTCACAACTGCGCCAGCCGATGCGACTCTAACAGTTCTTTTCCACGGAGGTAAAAGCGTAGAGCAACCTGAGGTTCCCCGTATAAACGGGCGAACCCCAGCGTGTAACGCCTCCTGGAAAAGAACTGTTAGACGATGCATCGGAGTATAGATAGCAACAAACAAAGGAGTATACTATAGCTATGAAACTTTTATTCGATGCTCGCTATATTCGGACCGATTTTCACGATGGCGTCAGCCGCTACAGCACAGAATTAGCACACGCCCTGGCCAAAATCACCCCCATTACGTTCATTATTTGCGACCCTCGCCAGCTACATTTTTTACCAAACGATGCCGAGCACATAACACTTCACCGACCAGATTCACTCCTAGAACCATTCACTTCATTGCGACTCAATTCATACAAACCCGATGTTGTGTATTCACCCATGCAAACCATGGGCAGTCTGGGTAGGCGTTTCAAGCTAATTTTGACGCTACACGATATGACCTACTACATTCACCGTTTGCCACCACCCCAGGCAAAGGGTATCGTACGCCCGATTTGGCGCCTGTTTCATATGTGGTACTGGCCGCAGCGGCTTCTGCTGAATAGGGCAGACACTGTGGCTACTGTTAGCCAATCAGCATTTACCGACATTACATCAGCAAAACTCACAAAGCGCCCATTGATTGTGGTATCAAATGCCGCCCGCGACATGTCGATATTTCTGAAGCACCCTGTGCAGCTGCAGCAAAAACCACCAAAACATCTCATATTTATAAGTACGCTATTGCCCTACAAAAATGCCGAAACATTACTGCGCGCGATGGAATTTTTACCAGGTAGACGCTTGCACCTACTCAGCAAGGTGAGTCCTCAGCGCAAGTCCGAGCTAGAAGCCCTCATACC
>JAGOVX010000007.1 GCA_018060465.1 Candidatus Saccharimonadota bacterium
GGCTGGAACGTATTTTCGAAATGCATCGCCAAGCTTTGCGGAGGAAGTGTAATGAATGACGACATAGCTGTTTCTGTGAAGCATATTTCTAAAGACTTTAGATTGCCTCACGAGAAGGTAAGTTCAGTAAAAGGCATGTTTGTGAGTGCATTTCGTCGCAAACGTACAGTAGAGGTTCAGCATGCTCTGAAAGATATATCTTTTGACATAAAGAAGGGAGAGTTCTTTGGTATTGTCGGGCGCAACGGAAGTGGCAAAAGTACACTACTCAAGATTATCACGGGTATATATCAGCCGACAAAAGGAACGATTTCATTGGCGGGTAAGCTTGTGCCGTTTATTGAGCTTGGCGTTGGTTTTAACCCGGAACTATCAGGGCGCGAAAATGTATATCTGAATGGGGCCTTGCTCGGCTTTAGTGATGCTGAGATAGATGCAATGTACGATGATATCGTGGCGTTTGCTGAGCTTGAGAAATTTATGGACCAGAAGCTAAAAAACTACTCAAGTGGTATGCAGGTTCGACTTGCATTCTCGGTGGCAACTCGTGCAAAAAGTGATATCTTGTTGATCGATGAAGTGTTGGCGGTTGGCGATGCAGACTTTCAGCGCAAATGTTTTAATTACTTTAAAGAACTAAAAAAATCCCGAACAACAGTTATTTTTGTTACGCATGACATGGAGGCGGTTCGTGAGTATTGCGATCGTGCGATATTGATTGAAAAGAGCACAATTATAAAACAAGGTAAGGCTTCTGACGTGGCAAAGTCGTATAGCAGGTTGTTTATGCGAAAACAAGGACCACAGTCAAACGATAACTTAGATATGCGCTGGGGAAGTGGTGAGGTAAAACTCACGTCTATTAGTGTAAAACAAGATACTGAGTTGAAGATAACTATGAAGTTGCATAGGTACTCTGTACCCGAAGGCGGGGTTGTGGCGGGGTTTCGGGTTCGGTCGGCCTCTGGGGGTTATGTTATGGGGACTAATAGTAAACTTGAACGAAGGGCGCTGAAATTTAACAATAGGGGTGAATGCACTGTAACGTTTGTTACACACAGTATATTGGCAGATGGTACCTTCCTTATAGATTCCGCAATACATGGAGAAGATGGTGTTTCTACATACGACTGGTTTGATGAGGCTGCACGACTAACGGTGCAAAAAGATCGTAAAATGCCCTATCTCATCGACCCCGGATTCTCTGTTACCATTGACTAGCCCTTAAATAATTAAGAAGGAAACTAAATGACACATAACGAAGGCGACCTGGTGAAAATACTTATCTTCGGGCCTTATCCAATCGTTAATCCAATTCACGGTGGACAACTGCGGGCAAAAGCTATCGCTGATTGCTATGTGGCAAACGGCTTTGAAGTGCGGTACTGTGGAATTACGGGAAAGAAGTGGTATAAACATATTGACGAGACAGACATAGAGGTGGACATTTCATACGAAGACCCCTCGTACCAGTACGCCCTGGATGTCATGATGTCTACAGCGATTGAAAGAGATGCCATTGTAATGAAAGCTCTACGTGATCTTATACATGAATTTGAACCAGACATAATCCAGATAGAACAGCCCTATATGTTCCCTGCAGTACGTCCGATGATTGATGCATATAAAGAGATACATCCTGTTAAACTCATGTACAGCTCTCAAAATATTGAAGCAGATATGAAACAAGAGATCCTTGATGGATATATTGGAAACGGACTTACTAGTCTCCAGGCAAAGCGCTTAGTCGACGCGACGAGGAAGATTGAAACTAGTATAGCAAGCTGTGCTGATCTTACTATTGCATGTACAAAATACGACAGTGAAATCTTGAAGGGGATGGGGGCTAGGAATGTAATTGTCTGCCACAATGGTATTAATGAAATAGAACCTAATGAAATAAGTTTGAATCAATGGAAGGAAACGCTCGCAACAGACGGCATTTCAAGGTTTGCGTTATTTGTAGGCTCTGGTCATCCACCAAATGCGACTGGTTTTACCGAGTTGATTGGATATGCACTGGGTGATCTGCCTCGAAGCACGAGAGTATATGTAGCAGGTGGCGTATGTGGAATGCTTGAGGATCATTTAAAGACATTACCGGCACATGTGAGGCACGCATTTCTGCTTCGTGTTAGCCTGCTCGGTGTTATTTCAAATGAGGACTTAACTAGCCTATTGACTCTCGCGAATACCATCTTACTACCCATCACCAGTGGGGGTGGTTCAAACCTAAAGACGGCTGAGGCACTTTTGGCGGGTAAAACAATTATTGCAACGGAAACTGCATTTCGCTCGTATGAATCGTATAAAAAATTGAAGCACGTACATATTGCTAATACGCATGGGGATTTTAGGGCGGCACTGCATCGGGTTATGTGCGGTATTAATAAAGAAAAACAGGCAGCTGCATCACCAGAGGTGACCTGGAAGTATACTCTATCAGGGTTAGCAAAGAGGGTGAGCAGGGTATGAAATCACAAACGCCAACTGTATACGTGGATGTAACTGACTTTATAGTATGGAGGGGGCATTTTACGGGCATTCAGCGCGTTATTTACAGTATAGCTTCTGAACTAGCGTCTCGGGGAAAGACGCTAAAGTATATCGTATATGCTGACGGTAGATATCAAGTAATCTCCCAAGATCTTGAGGATATCGCAACAAATGGTGTTCGGGCCATACCACAAATTAACGAATTAAGCCGCGAGGGCAAAGTAAGAGATCGGATAACAAAAACTGTCGCCGGACTACCGGTCCCCCTCAAGACTATAGCGACTCCACTGTATATTGCTGCTCGTGGGATGGCAAACGTTATTATCCCATTTGTAAGATCTGGAGTTCATACGATTAAAAACCGTACGTATCGTGCTTCTGAAAAGCATACAGAACCTGATTTAGCATCTGTGGATGAGCATAACAGTGTACCGCTTCGCTACGGAATGCAGCCAACGTTTTCAAGTGAGGACGAGATATTGCTACTGGGATGTATGTGGGACGATTTTGGTCACTTATACGCTGCCGCTGAGTTAGCTGAAAGGCCTGGGCTATCTGTACATTTGCTAGTTTACGACCTGATTCCTATCTACGCTCCTCATACATTTGGCGTTGGTCTTCTGGAAACCTACACTCGATACTTGTTCGAGCTTCTCTTGGTTGTGAGTACTGTGTGGCCAATATCAAACTCAACAGCAAATGATGTAAGAAGGTTCATGACTGAAACGGGTATCACTCATGCACCAGTGATTCAAACGATTCGCATAGGAGATGTTCTGCCGGTAAAAGTCTCGAAGAATTTAAACAACAGGATGATGACAGATTTTTCCGAACCATTTGCCATTTGTGTCGGTACTATTGAGTCGCGCAAAAACCACGTTCAATTATATGCAGCACTAAAGTTGGCCTATGAAAAGGACAAGTTACACCTCCTGCCTCACATATACATTATCGGTAGAACGGGCTGGCTATCCGGCGATGTTGTAAATAATTTTCAAAGAGATATTCAAATTAACTCAAAAGTGACAATTTTGCACGATCTGACAGATACCGAGCTGGCTTGGTTTTATACACATGCGCGGTTTAGTATCTATGTATCTCAGTATGAGGGTTGGGGTTTGCCGGTAGCTGAATCGTTGGCATACGGAACGCCAGTAATCACTTCGAACACATCATCGTTGGTTGAAATTGCTCCAGAGCTTACGGTACAAATATCGCCTTTTGACACAAGTGAGCTTCTTGATACTATGCTGTTATATAGTGACGCCAGACAGAACCTAGAGATTCGAAAAAAAGTTGAAGGGTTTAAGCCGACGCTCTGGAGTGAAACAGTTACGCAGATTATTAGCTCATTGCGGTAGCGATGCTAAAGAAGTTTTTTAATTTCTAGCATCACGGTTGTAGACGTACTAGCCCAAGTAAACTTCTCCGCAGATTCTTTTCTTTTTTCCCGTTGGTCGGCTTCATCCGTGCCTTTTATGGTTAGTAGCTCAATAACTTTTTCACAAATCCTTTCGCTTGAATCTATGAAATCGACTGACGCATCAGTTATTTCTATTAAGGATGAGTTTTGAGAAGTAATTACATGGGTTCCATAGCGCAATGCTTCGAGTACTGGTAGGCCAAACCCTTCATACTTGGTTGGATAAACGAATGCCAGTGCGTTCTTGTAGAGCCAATCACGTGTCGTATCGTCAACATAGCCAAGCATATATATATCGTCAAGGTATGATGAATTGATTAGGGACTCTTTTACAATTTGGTTTGGGACAGAATTTGGTCCATTCATTGTATCACCCGCCAGAACAAGATTTAGAGGGTAGCCTCTTGCTCTTAACTGATTAAACGCTCCCACAAGAGTATTGATGCGCCTCCTTGCATCCAGCCCGCCAACAAAAAGTAAGAATTGATTAGTTGGCAGCGACTCTTTTGATTGAATATCTCCCCACTGAGTGCCTGTATAGCGGATGACATGATGTGGTTTTGTTGGACTGGCAGTAGCCTTTGGGGAAACTCCAAGGTAGCATAGGGATATCTTCTGATCAGAAACCTTTGTGTATTTGATAAAATCGTGCCTTGTCTGTTTTGAGATTGCAAGAATCTTCGAAGATCGTTTCATGACTGTTCGTATATTGCCAAGGTATGCGTTTCGTCGTAGTTGGCATAGCACTGCACCGCGTCTTGAATAGTGATAAGCATGTCTCGCTGTTGAATAGTTCCATAGGTAGTCAGGTTCTAGAATATAGGGGATGAGATCATATGCAATGGTTATTGTTTTCACCGACCGAGGAGGAATCACGTCTTGTTCGAATTGCAAAAAAACATCGATATCATCCGTGTCAGTAATTCGACGTGTTCCGAGTCGTCTTGAATCCCTGTAGTCTTTGTATCGTCGTGGAATTGCTTTTATTCCATCCAATGACTTGAGTGGGGGGTATGCCGCGGGGTATTCCTCGATTTGTCTGATAATTAGGTTATCGAATGAGGTGCTGTCGATTGAGCGAAGTATATCACTGACATCGCGCGGGTATAGAAAAACGATAAAAGTGTGCCGTTTCTTATCTTCTTGAGGAATGTTTATCATAATATTTAATGCCGTTGAGCCAATACCACGCATTTTGTGGCCGGTCTGCAAAGGTGTGAGGTCAATACCTATAACGGCCATTACGCATTCCTTGCTATATCAAAAAATATCTGTGCGCTCTTTTTCCAGCTGAAGTTCTCTGCTCTTTTTGGTCCCATATGAATTGCGTCAGCCTGTACCTTGCGTATGTCTTTGAGAGTAGTATCGAGTACGGTCGCTAATTTGTCATTTTCAGTAACATCGACCATCTTTCCCACTCCTTGAACAACCTCCGGTAATGAAGAATTATCAGCGGTAATAACAGGAACGCCACAAGCAAGTGCTTCAAGCGGGGGCATACCAAAACCTTCGTAATGACTTGGGTAGACAAGGAGAGAGGCTCCAGATATTATAGCTGGCTTGTCCTTGTCAGATACATACTCGCTAGGCCGGATGATTTCATAGCCGTCTTTTACCTTTTGTCGAATTTCATCAAATAATGCATCTGCTTTCCAGCCATTGACTCCTACAAGCAGCAGGGCCATGTCTTTTCGTTGTTTTGCAGAAAGACTACAGTAAGCGTATACAAGCGCCTGAAGATTTTTTCGTGGCTCCAGGTTGGATAAGGCAAGAATGTAATTCTTAGCCACTATTCCATACTTTGCTTTAATTGTGGCAATCTCCTCTGGACTTCTTCGGTACAAATACGATTGGTCAACGGCGGGCGTTGCAACACTTACGTCATTTTCTGGTAGGTTATAAAAATTACATATTTCTTTTTTTGCATTCTCGGAAATAGTGATGACATGCTTGGTACGTCGGACCGACCGTCGAACACGTGAAGACAGGAAGCGGGCATTGCCTTCATCTGAGTACTGCCTGTGAAGTTCATAAGAAAGGTCAAATATCACCAAACCCGCGTTTTTACTAAAAAGTAGAGGCATGTCTACGAAGCGTGGAAAAATATAGGTACCTGGCCCACAAAATAAATCTAGCGGTGGCATCAGACCATGGTGCCACAACTTTGCCGTGTAACGAAATGGTATGGGTATCTTTTTGTAGCGTATATGCTTGAACTTGAACGATTCAAATCGTCGAACCTTGTCGCGAGGAATCGTGACATAGACCTGAGGGTATGCCTTTGAGTTTGAGGATGCATCATCTAGCAACTCATCCATACCTTTCAGGATGCCTAAAATGTACTGCCCGATGCCACTAAAGTGTCCATCCACCAGGCCAAGTCCGTCAATATAAAGTCTTTTCACTATCTCTTAAATTATAACAAAGTAGTTTGTTATTTTACAGCTTGCCAGGCGTGTGCGAGTACCAAGTATACTTGCCCGTAGTGGTATAGAGTACTAAATTTCCATCAGATTGCATAACTAGGTGATTAGAATGCGAGCCACTAGTATTGGTGCTCCACACAGCCTTATATTGTGCCGTGTATAGCACTAGATTTCCATCAGATTGTAGTACTAAGCGAGTGGCTCCTTTTCCGTATGTTCGACTATTCCATATGGCTTTGTTCGCAGCCGTGTATAGCACTAGATTGCCATCAGATTGTAGTACGAGTCGATAAAGCTCATTCGATGATACTAGTGACTCGCCGGAGCGAAGAAGGCTACCTGCACTTAATGTTGCATCAGGCCTTGGGCTAATCGAAAAGTGACCCGTACCAACATTTGTACTTAGCCAACGCTGGGTATCGATGACAACGCCAAACTGTTCATTGAATAATCCAGTTGAACTCAATGGAGCTTTCAAGCTAAAGTCAATTGTTCTCTCCTGTCCGGGAGTTAGGTCCTGTGATAATTCGGCAGGGCGATTAGCAGATATCCACTCACTATTCGCGAATGCACTTATTCTATCATTTGGTCCTGTCGTCGCAATGCGGGTTAACGATGATGGAAACGTTCTATTCCCAATATTCTTCAATGAGATAGATCCGTATACTTTCGAACCGTTATAGAAGGAGAGACTAGAGGGGTCAAGTTTAATCTGGTGAGCAGGGTCATAGTAGAGCGTGAGAGGTGAACTTTCCATTAAATAGTATGCACTACCTGAGGCAACTGTTATATCCAGCTGCACCAACCCTGGGAGCCAACGCTGTCCTTCAAGAAGAATACCGAACGATTCTGTAAATGTCTTAAACTCTAAGGGTGCTTTTATGGAAAAGGTAAATGTGGCTGTCTCGCCCGCAGCAACGGTCTCCTCAGACATGGCGACAGGGCGATTAGGTGACAGCCAGGCGCTTGTGAAGAAAGCGGAACTGCGGTCATGTGGGTTGGCTGTACCTAGTTTCAATAAGTCTCTATACCAAGTTTGATTGCCAGTGTTTTTTACCTTAATTTGTACATACGACGTACTATTTGGCTCTACCGTAGCACTCGTTAGGCCGATGGAACTGGTAAGCCCGGAATCGCGAAAAACCTTTGACGACACGATCGAGTATCCATAGGTGGCAGATGTATTTGGCTGGCCAAACCAATTACTGAAGTATAGAAAGAAGTTGCGGTTGCCATAGGCACCACACGGTGCTGAACCCCATCCGGCATCAAGAGCTGCCTTATTTGGTTGGTAGGGTGTGTAATTATATAGCGCCTGTGTTGCACGGTTTTCGATTAAGACAGTAGTACCGCCACACGAAGTTGAAGGGTTGTATTGTATATAGTTTTTTCCAAGAACATATGGAGTATACCAATTTGGGCTATTGTCCATAATTGCTCGGAACATAGTGGCGGCCCAACTCACCTGGTTTACTAACCCATAGTATCTTGAGTCACATGCGGCTGTATCGGGGCAGCCATAACCTGTTGCCGAACGGTACTGTACATTAAATGGCCAAGTGTCTGTAACGAGTGATTGCTCTTTCTGTAGTAATACAATAAGTACCTTGGGGCTGATTCTGTATTTTTGTGCAGTATCATAAATAATCTTCGCTGCAGTTCTTCCGTCGGATGCTTTGTAATCCCTTAGGCATACAAATTTCGTTTGATTATACCTCGATTTGCCGTACTCCCAGCGCTGGACCCTGCCGTCACCGTTTAGGTCTGGTCCGCCAAACTCGGATAACTTCTGACCGTATGTGTCACAACTAGGAACTTTACTATTTAAAAACGATTGAATTGAACTCAGGGAAAGGGAATTGTAATTCGTAAACACACTGTCGTCAATAATCCTGCCGGGTTTCCAGCCAGTTATTGCGTGAGCAGAAGTGGTAAATATGCCTAGCCCAATAACGGCCATCAAGAATATAGCATAGCTAAACTTACGCACGTACTTGCTCCGTTTGACTTACTTTTCCTTGCGAGACGCCGTCCACTATGTACTCAATAGTGATGACCCAGCTGCCTCCGGAAAGCTCAGATATTGGTAATGTGAAGCCCTGGCAGGTTGACGAACTGGCGAGTGCCCGTACCCCAACCTCTCCGCGGTATGTTTTACCGTTTGTACTATTGGTAATATTTAGAGCGCAAGCACCTTGTGTAGTAACTTTGCTAATCAACGTACGGACTGTTACGTTACCGTCCTGAGAAACAATAGAGGTAACTGATAGTAGGTTTGTAGTCACAGGACTTGAGTCCTTTGTATTGTCCTGGTTCTTCACGCTATTTGTTGTTGGGTCTGTGGAATTTTCACTCGTTGTCGGAGTGGTACTGGCAGGATCTGAGGACGTTGCACTGGCCCCAGGTTTATTCGAACCTGGCGATTGCTGACTGGTGAAAGGCCAGCTTCTTGCTCCATACGAAAACGCCAAAAAACCGCTCAGGACGATAGTGAGCATAATGATTGGAAGAAATAACGAACGTCTGCAGCTTACTTTTTGTAATTTCATGTTGATTTTAACTTAATAACCTTGTCAAATTATAGCACAGCAAACCATTTTTGACAACTAAAAAGAAAGCTACACCAACAAACTGTATATGATATAGTGTAGACATATGCAGAAAAGGGGTACGTCTAGTTATTTGCAAAAGTTTGACTTTGCTCTAATGTGGCTATTACTGTGTGGCATGGCCTGGTTGGTGCTGGCGGGGGTGATAGCAACTTCATTGCTACTGCTTGGGGATTTGAGCTGGGGTTACATGCTTCTTATCGGTGTACCGCTAGGAACCCTAGTGGCTGTGTGTATATACAGGATACAAGTAAGACATAGGACTGCTATATTGCCTGACGGCTTACAAAAACAGCGCCTCATTGCGGAGGGCTTATTGCTGCTTATGGTCCTAGCGTGGGGTTTTGTAAACATACACTTCACTTCTCAGCATGTATTTGTAAACCGAGACCCTGGGATATATGCCGTTGGCGCATTGCACTTGTCGAAACATGATGACTTAGACATATCGTCTGAAAATATATTTGGGGCAAAGAGTACTGTCGAATCTTCAGGTTCAGGGATAAGCTCCATAAACAACAAAGAGCTTTATCTTCAAGGGCTCCACCTTTTACCCGCCTTCCTTGGGCTAGGCGGGAAAATTGTGGGTTCATTAAATGCATTAAAACTAAATATTGTCTTTGGTATGACAGCGCTCATTGCCGTATACCTATTTGCCACAAGGTTGGTGCGACCCTATTGGGCGCTGGTGGCATCTGCCTTATTTGCTGTATCAATGCCGCTTTTATATTTTTCCCGAGATACGTACAGTGAACCGCTTGCCGCATCATTTACGTTCGCGGCAATGGCGTTTCTTTGGCTTGGTACTGAAACTCGTTCGAAGCTCTTTTGGTTACTGGCGGGGCTTTCATTGGGCGCCTCGACTCTAACAAGAATTGACGGCTATATAGTGATCGCCGCCGCCCTATTCTTTGTATGTTTTTACGTTGCCACTGCAAGAAGCGGTGAAAGAAAGAAGCGCAGCATTGAGGCGGGCATGTTTATGATTGGCGCAGCTCTTACAGGTATTCTTGGATGGCTTGACTTGCTGTTGCTTTCCTCTGGGTACTTCTTTGACTTATATGGTAGATTTTTACAAGAAATTGCAGCCATTGGACTTGGGGTCGCTGGGATTATCGGCATCTCCATAACCGCGTGGAGGACAAATATACTCGAACAAATTGACAAGCGCCTGCAAGCGTACTATAGGCACATAATAGTTCTTTTCGTTACGGGAACAGCATTGACTTTAGTTAGTCGTCAGTTTTGGGACCAAACACACGGCACAAAAGGCTTGCAGAATTTTAACGAGTTTACCGCATTATGGCCCGGCTGGTATATGGGTGATGTGCTGATATACCTATCCTTGGCAGGTATGATGCTTGCTTTATATAAACTTCTTGTAAAAAAGGAAATTCGTTACTTGATTCCAGCTTCTGTCATTATTCTTACGAGTTTGCTTTATTTGGTAAAACCAAACATTGCTCCTGACCAGATATGGGCGTCTCGCCGATTAGTCCCCGTAATCCTACCAGGACTTATTGTATTTGCAGTACTGACAATTGATCAGTTGTATAAGCGGCTTGAGGTACGTTATAAGTTGACAATGATCTCACGAAACGGGATGTTTGTTGCCACGGCAGCGTTTTTGGTACTTGCCCCACTATCGATTAGTCGACCGATGTTGATAAAATCCCAATACACGCAGGCCGCTATTTTACAAACATTTTGCGAAAAACTACCTCCTCATGCAGCTGTGTTATGGCTGGGTACGGCAAGGAATTGGGCGCTGCAAAGCAGCGAGGAGTTGTGCGGTATTCGAAGTGCTGGTTTGAAGGCAGGGTATGTTGATTCATCGAACCTTAAAGAAATTAGCCGTTCGCTTGAGCAGCGCGGGTTAGTCCCTATCGTGGCAGTATTTGGGGGAGACCTCTCACCTGATGCTACGCTATTGGCGAACCCAGCTTACCAGCAGCCCTTAGCTGATAAGGAAAAGCCTGCATTTAAGTTGGTATCATCAGGTGTCTATAATCAACTTGAAGCTAGTATTATTGGGGCACCAAAGTTTATGTCAACAGGCTCGTTAGAAATATACGCGGCCAGACTCAAAGATGATAAATTCGTAAGACTGTAAGTGCTGCATGCTATACTAGTCTGTAAATGATCCACTTTGTTATTGGGACACGAGCACAGCTTTTTAAGATGACTCCAGTGATGTTGGAGTGCGAAAAACGTGGGCTAGAGTGGCGTATGACTTTGGCTCTAACGCATAGCAAAAAGATTTTTGCCAACTACGCCGGAGAAAGAAAGACTGCTCCTACGCACGACAATAAACCGAAAGGTTCAAGGTAACATTCACGATGAAAAAGAAGATGCTTATTACCGCGTCGACGTACCCGCGCTGGAGTGGGGATAGTACTCCTCCGTTCGTGCAGCAGTTTGCGGAACACTTGGTACGGAAGGACAGGCAACTATGGGTGTTAGCTCCGCATTTTAGGAATGCACGCACAACAGAGCGTAGTAAGGGTATTTATGTGCGACGCTACCGATATTTTTTACCTACACGCATGGAAGATATTGCATACAACGGTGGCGGGGTGTACAAGATAAGAAAAACTTCACTCTATGCGATCAAATTAGTGTTGTTCATAACGTGTCAGTTTTTTGCAACGCTATGGCTGGTTCTAGTAAAACGCATTGATATCATCAATGCGCATTGGGTTATTCCTCAAGGATTTGTTGCAATACTAGTCAAGTTTATTACAGGAAGAAAGGTTATTCTGACGGTCCATGGAGGTGATGTGTTTAATCTTACGGGTACGGTTATGACACGAGTAAAGCGTTTTGTTCTGAAACACGCAGACGAAGTGTGTCCTAACAGCCTGGCAACGCGCAAAATGTGCGAAACAATCTACCGGCGTGAGTATAAAATCATACCAATGGGGATAGACATGAGCCGGTTCTTCCCTATGCAGCCTTCGAAAAAACTGCAAGACACCCATGCGTTACACAACTTTACGATTTTATTCGTAGGGCGACTGACAGAAGTAAAGGGTGTCCGCTATTTGCTGGAAGCCGCAGCGCAACTTCGAAAAAAAACATCAGCGTTTAATGTGTTGATTGTCGGCGATGGACCGCTGCGAGAGGAGTTCAATACATATATTCACGACCAAGGGCTAGAGGAAAACATTAGCATTGTTGGATGGGTCGATGGAAGTCGGCTAAACGAGTACTACGCACTGGCCGACGTATTTGTCGGTCCGTCGCTTAGTGAGCCGCAGGGAATAGTCTTTATCGAGGCGCTTGCCTCAGGCACGCCTGTGATAGCGACAAAAGTAGGCGGTATTGTAGACATTGTTTCCGACGGTGAAACT
The DNA here is from genome assembly GCA_018060465.1 of Candidatus Saccharimonadota bacterium. Classification (GTDB taxonomy): domain Bacteria; phylum Patescibacteriota; class Saccharimonadia; order Saccharimonadales; family Saccharimonadaceae; genus UBA1020. The sequence goes on from JAGOVX010000007.1 coordinate 12,308, forward strand.
GGCATTCTTGTAACGCCTGGCTCGGCAGAGGCGATAGCTGATGCGTTGGGTCATCTGATAGACAATCCAAGCATCGTACAATCATTCGGTCTTCGGGCACGAGAATCTGTTATAAAACGATTTTCGTGGGAGGGCACTGCTACTGCGTATGGAGAGATTATAGACAAGGCCATAGATTGATTTTGATATGATAGGAGTAGATATATGAAAAAAGTCATTACATACGGAACGTTTGATCTACTTCATTATGGCCATCTTGAGTTGTTGCGTCGTGCTAAAGAACTCGGTGACTATTTGATAGTAGCAGTCTCTACGGATGAGTTTAATGCCGGCAAGGGAAAACAGTCTCACTTCACCTATGAAAAGCGCGTAGAAATGCTGCAAGCCATACGATATGTTGATGAAATACTGCCTGAAAATACCTGGGAACAGAAGGCGGGTGATGTGCGTGAGCACCAGGTGGATGTATTTGTAATGGGCGATGACTGGAAAGGTAAGTTCGATCAACTCCGCGAGTACTGTGAAGTAGTTTATCTAGAGCGTACACCAGACATATCTTCGACCGACCTAAGAAATCTGCGACAAGCAAGCGATGAAAATTGATAAAACCAATCCCCGCCACTGGCTATATCTATTTCGTAGCAGTTTCTACGTTATTGTATCTATTTTGATTCGACCCTTTTTGCGCAGCGCAAAGAAAAAACAGATCGTACTCTACGGCCATAAATTCAATGGAAATTTGAAGACGCTTGCTGAGTATATTTTGGAGCGTGACGAGTACAGTGTGTACTTTGTGACGCTGGATCCTGACTACTATCGTGTATTGCAGCACGAGACGGATTTAAAAAATACTAGGGTATTGTTTTTGCAAAAATTAAGCGATGTAGTAACAATTAGTAGATCATCAGCCATCATCACTGATCGATGGGCGCCAGTACTTTCGTTTTATTTGCTATTCACAAACATGCCGTTCTTTGATGTATGGCACGGGATTCAGATTTTTAAGAAATTTCGACACAATGAACTAGACAAGTACAAAAAGTACAATGAGATATGGACATCGTCCGAATCGTTAGTAGATGTGTATGTAAAAGACTATGGATTTTTAAAAGATCGCGTATATGCCACGGGGTACGGACGTGTTGATCCGCTTGTCGATGGGAGCTATCATCCAAAAAAGCTCAAGAAGAAATATGGTATATCAGAAAAGTATAAAAAAGTTATTTTACTTGCACCAACTTGGCAACAAGATGACCCGACCAGGCAGGTGATTCCATTTGGGGAAAACCCCGAGGTGTTTCTTGATGCGTTAAATACAGTGGCGGCAAACCACAATAGCCTTATTATTTTTCGAGCTCACTTAAATACTAATGCTCGAAACAAAGCAAAAATGCACGAATTAAATAACATTCGAGTTATGTCTCATAATGACTATCCTCAGGGCGAGGAGTTCTTATCGTTTAGTGATATATTAATCGGCGATTGGTCATCAATTGCGTTTGAGTTTCTGCCACTTCACCGCCCAACAATTTTTCTGGATGTTCCTATTCCGTTTAGTGAAGGTTTGACATTCGGTATAGAGAATCGCTTTGGAGAAGTGGTAAAAAGCCTAGATGAACTGGTTGCAGCAATTGACACGTACATCCGTGAGCCAGCCTTGTACATGAAGAAACATCAAACTCAAATAGCCAAGACCGAACGTATAGCATTTGGTGCAACGCTAGACGGCAAATCAAATGAGCGCTACTATCAGCGCTTAACCGCGTATTTGCGGAAGTAGGTGTCATTAACTAGCCACGAAGTCGTAACCATTTTGAAACTGCTACGAATGGCAGTGACCAAACACCAAGATACTTTTTTACGAAAAATACCATCAGCATATTACTAAAGATGCTCGTTATCGTAGTACTAATGGCGGCACCTTCTATACCATACAGTGGAATGAGCCATAGCCCAGTCAATATGTTAATACTCAACCCCGATCCGATAGCCACGGCAAGTGCTTTTTGATGTCCTGTCATGGCTAGAAAATAGTTTGTCGAGCCAACGGCCACGTTGATGAGTTGCCCCACGGCAAGCAGGATAAGTGTTGTGGATCCGCTAATAAATTCACGACCAAACAAGCCAAGGAGGAGTGGCGCGGTTGCTACGATTATGAGAAAGAGGGGTAGGCTAAGAGCCGTACCTAGCCCACTGGTTTTTTGGATTGTCTTACGAAGTTCCTCTTGGTTGGAGGCGGCATATAGTTCAGATATTTTTGTCGCAACAATTGTGTTGATAGCAGCAAGTAGAAGATTCATGAGCATCGAAATCTTCAGCGCTGCATTAAAAATACCCACATCTGCGCTGCTCGCATTCGAGCCAAGTATGAGCAAGCTAGCTTGACCATTCATCTGAAATGCAAATGCAACAAAGAGTAGGGGCAACGAGGTAAGCAGTAAGACTTTTCTATCAAAGGGGACGATACGCGTAACGCTTGGCATATAATGCCGCATAGCCAATCCACCAATCAGTGCATTCACTATGATACCGATAACAAATCCGTAGACAAGACCCTTGAATCCATAGATGACGCCAAGTGTCATAATAGCGATGATTCCAAGAAGATACATGCCAGCACGCTCAACTGACAATGCAGCTCTAGTTTGTTTCATAGATCGCAGGCTAGCGCTAAACAAATAGGAAAGTGAAAATGCCGGAACACCGAAGGCAAAAACTTGTAAATATGTGGTTATGTCTGGCGCATGGAACACGTCATTTGCAAGCCACGGGGCTAGGAAGTATAGTCCAACGACTAGTGGTACTGTGATAATGAGCGAAAGTTGTACGGCTGTGTACTTTACGCCATATGCGGCCGCGGGGTTCTTTGAAAGCAGTGGCGGCATAAAACGTACAATGGCTTGATCTAGGCCGAGCCGACCAATAAGGGATAAGGTCATCATTACGGAAAAAGCTAAGTAGAATGTACCTGCACCATGGGCGCCAAAACGATTTGCCAAAAGCAAGTCAAATACAAATTGCAGTGCGGTTGTACCGCCAAGCAACACCATGGCCCAAAATGTATGGACAAGGATTTCGCCAAAGTGTTCATCTGGCTGGATTTTTTTTCGCGTCATTCGGAGATACCGCTACTTTTTATACTGGATCTCTTTAATTCGCTCCTCGAGGTCTTCCAGTAGAATTCGGTTTGTTTTTAGCAGGTCAGCAATTACCAGTAGCGCAAATGAAAGCATCGCACCTAGTAACATGGCCGTTCCAAATATGAGCGACTGTATGTGGCCTTCACTTTGCCCAATCATGAAAAAGTAGAGAAAGCGCACAAAAGGGATGGCTGCCGCAGTAGAAAATAGCACACCAAGGGTTACGAAAATTGCATGCGGTTTGTACATCACGAAATTGCGAATAATGGCTTGGCCTGATTTAGCCATGTGTTGCCAAATATTTTTGAAAAGGCGAGATTCGCGCGTTTTCTTGTTTGTAACAATCGGCACGCTTACAACGTTGAGATGTTTTGTACCCGATTGGATGATAGTCTCCATGGCATAACTAAAATCTGTCACAATGTTTAAGCGAAATAGCGAGTAGCGAGAGTACGCACGGAAGCCGCTTGGTGCATCGGGTAAATTGGTTCCACCTGCTTTGTTGACAACCCAGCTACCAAATCGCTGCATCAATTTTTTAAAGCCAGAAAAGTCGCTTATTTTTGCAGTTTGTCGATCGCCTATGACAATTTCAGCGTCTCCATCGATGATCGGTTTTACTAAATCTTTGATTCGATCTTGAGGGTACTGATTGTCGCCGTCGGTATTTACTACGATATCGGCGCCGTGTTTCAGGGCATAGTCTACCCCATCACGAAAACTGCGCGCGAGCCCCATCGTCTTTCGGTGATGAACAAAATGATGTACGCCAAGTTTTTTGGCAACTTCTACAGTTTTATCGGTACATCCATCATCAATAATCAACCATTCTACTTCGTCGACGTAAGGCAGTTTTTTCGGCATGTTTTTAAACACAAGTGGCAACGTGTCTTCTTCGTTTAGGCAGGGTATTTGTATAAATACTTTCATGGTTTCTCCAGCGGTTAACTTACTTTTAGTATAGCGTATTTATTGAGGTGAAGCAAAGAGGGCGCGCAGGCTATGCGGTATGCCCTATGCCAATGTAGCGTAGGCCCGCGGAAGTTGCTTCTGTGGGATCATATTGATTAATGGCGTCGAGTAAGATGGTGCCTTTCATGTGCGTTTTAAACATTGCTGCCGGGTAGTCAACTATTTCAGTCCACTCGGTTGCCAATACTGCCGCGTCGGCATTCTTTAGGGCACCCTCAATTGTGGTAGCTTGTGTGATACCTTTTACGAGGTCTGGTGCGGCTTCCTCGTTTGCTTGAGGGTCGTAGGTGGTCACGTGAGCACCGGCCTTGGTAAGGCTATTGGCTATCGCAATTGCCGGCGACTTTCGTACGTCACTTGTCCCTGCCTTAAAGGCCAGGCCAAGCACTGCAACATGCGTGCCTTCTAATTGCCCTAATGCATCTTGTAACTTGTCAACAACATAGCCTGGCATTTGTTGATTTTGAGCTTGTGCTGCTTGCATGATCTCGAGGTCTACTCCGTATTCGAGGCCGCTTGCAATAAGGCCACTTACATCTTTCGGAAAGCAACCGCCGCCATAGCCACGACCGGCATTAAAGAAGGCGCGCCCAATTCGATTATCGGCGCCGACCGCTTCCATCACTTCCACTACATCGGCACCAGCCTTATCGGCTAGCATCGCGATAGAATTGGCGAACGAAATTTTGAGTGCTAAAAATGCATTTGAAGTAACTTTAATCAATTCGGCACTATTAAGACTGGTCGCAATATATTGATCGCCCCGAGCGCCATTTGCAACGCGGCCAATATGTGCAATGTGATCTCGATAGCGTTCGAGGGAGAAGTAGACATCGAGTACGGCATCAACAGCTGCCTTGTCATCACCACCAACAACGACGCGATCAAAATAGAGCGTATCGTATACGGCAGTTCCTTCACGAAGAAACTCAGGGTTAGATACATACGCAATGTTCTTTTTGTGCTGGGCAAAAACTTCCTGGACCTTTAGCCCTGTGCCAACCGGAACGGTACTTTTTTGTACGAATATCACACCGGGCTTTGCCAGTGAGGCAGTTTGTTCAGCGGCACTAAAAACGTACGAGAGGTTCGAGCTGCCGTCGGGGTTGTCTGGTGTACCAACGCAGGAGAATACGATGGCGCTTTCTGGGATCGCTTTTTCATACGAACTAGTGGGGATAAGATCGCCTGATTCTACGGCGAGCTTAATAATCGGGTCAATGCCATCTTCATAGAAAAATGACCGACCGGTTTTGATAACATCCAAGCGTTCTTTATTCGGCTCAATCAAGTAGACCCTGTACCCGCAGTGCGCAAGCAGCGCTGCAGTCGTAAGGCCAACATAGCCAGCACCAAGTACTGTAATTGTTGATACATTATTCATTGCTTATATTATACGCCACAATACTCGCAGTGGTATACTCATAGTATGATTACAGTTATTATCGCCGGAGGGTCGGGAACACGACTATGGCCACTTTCAACCTCACACTACCCAAAGCACCTACTAAAGTTGGTAGGTGATACGTCACTACTTCAAGAGGCGTACGAACGGTCGAAACTTGTGGGTGATACCACCTATGTTGTTACAGAGATGAGTCACGCAGCGCACGTAAAAGAACAATTGCCTGAATTGCCAGAAAGCCAGTTCCTGATTGAGCCTGGCCGTCGCGGAACCGGTAATTGCATCGCATTTGCACTTGATGTGATTGCGCGTCGGCATGATGTGCACGAACCGATTGGCTTTGTTCACTCCGATCATCATGTTCGAGACAGAGAAAGCTACATGCATTCGATGCATCTAGCCGGTGAAGTTTCGAATGAAAAAAATAAAATTACACTGGTTGGGATCGAGCCAACATATCCGTCAACTGGTTTTGGGTATATTGAGCGCGGTGAATTTTTGGTCGACGGAGTGCATACTATCAAATCATTCAAAGAGAAGCCAGATCTACAAACCGCCCAGCAGTATGTAGAGTCGGGTAGTTTTTTGTGGAACTGTGGCTATTTCGTTGGTTCTGTTGAAACATTTCATAGCGAAATTCGCCGTGTATCACCTGAATTGCAGCACACCGTAGATACATTGGCGGCGGTTGATGAGGTAATGAATGACTCCTATAATGAAGCATACCTATCGCTCGACGATTTGGTGATTGATTATGCATTAAGTGAAAAATCAAATAATCTCGCTGTTGTGTCTGCAACATTCGACTGGATGGACATAGGCTCGTTTAAAGACCTATACGATATCGTACCTCACGATGAACAAGGGAATTACACTCAGGGTGATGCTATTCATGCACTCGACGACGAAGGGGTATATATTCGCAACGAAGAATCAAAACCAATTGCAGTGATCGGGCTGAATAACATCGTGGTGGTGAATACCCCAGACGGCATACTAATATCTCGGCGAGATGTCAGCCAGCGTGTTGGCGAAGTTGCCAAGAAAGTGCAAAAGAGCTAGCGCAATGTGTGGCATTATCGGCTACGTCGGTTCCCGAAATGCACAAGATATCCTGCTGGGTGGATTAAAACGCATGGAGTATCGGGGCTATGATTCGGCCGGTATTGTAACCTTCAGCCAAAGCCATGAAGTGACGTTGCTAAAGGCAAAGGGGCGCGTGGCAGAACTTGCCGAGAAAATACGCAAGAATGATCGTTTGGATACGATAGGCATTGGCCACACGCGGTGGGCAACACATGGTGAACCAAGCGAGACAAATGCGCACCCTCACCAGGTGGGTGACATATACTTGGCGCACAACGGCATTATTGAAAACTACCAAGAACTAAAAGAGCAACTCCCCGACCATACATTTACGAGCGAAACTGATACAGAAGTACTAACTGCGTTGATTGAGCTTCTGTATCGTCGTGAAGATGTCAAATTAGAGAACGCCGTAACCCAAGCCTTAAAGTTGGTAAAAGGTACCTACGGTATCGCGGTGCTGAGCCAGCGCGAGCCAGGGAAGATTGTAGCGGCTCGTCTGGGTAGCCCACTGATAGTCGGCGTAGGGAAACGTGAAACAATAATTGTGAGTGATGCTGCTGCCCTTTTGGGACATACTGAAAACGCTATTTACCTAAAAGATGGCGAACTTGCAGTTTGTACTGCCGACCAAGTTGAGGTAATAGACCTAGATGCACAGCCAGTCAGCGCCATAGTAGAGACGATTGAAACCGATCTTGCGGCTATTGAAAAAGGTGGCTACGAGCATTTTCTTTTGAAAGAAATTATGGAGCAGCCAAAGAGTCTGCAATCAACCCTTAGCGGCCGCGTTCGTAAAGCTGATGATATTGTTCGGCTGGGCGGTATTCGTATGAACAGTGATGAGCTGCGAGAGATTAAGCATATTATTATTGTGGCCTGCGGTACGGCTGCGTATGCAGGTATGATGGCGGGCTATTATGCCGAACAACTAACTGACGACGTAACCATTCGCGTTGAAGTGGCCAGCGAGCTACGGTATCGGTCGATCAATATTCCAGAACATACGGTAGCACTATTTGTGTCACAGTCGGGCGAAACAGCCGATACCCTTGCCTGCCTAAAAGAGTTAAAGCGCCGTGGCGTTCGCTGTCTTGGCTTCGTAAACACTGTAGGCTCGTCGATTGCCCGTGAGGTGGATGGCGGCGTATATTTGCACGCTGGTCCTGAAATTTCGGTTGCAAGTACTAAAGCCTTTACCTCACAGGTGGCAGCACTCATTATCTTTATGCTGAGTATGGCTGAAGCAAAAGGCCTCGACATGCAAACATTGCGATCGTACATCGATGAACTTGATGCCCTGCCTCGTGAAATAGAGAAGGTACTTACACACAACCAAGACGAGATAAAAGCAGCAGCGTTAAAGTACAAAGATTATCAGCATGCCTTTTACTTGGGGCGTGATGTACAATTCCCGACGGCGCTTGAGGGTGCACTAAAGCTGAAAGAAACAAGCTACGTGCACGTCGAGGGCCAACCTGCCGGGGAATTAAAACACGGCTCTATTGCCCTGATCGACGATTCATTTTTTGAGATGGTATTCCTTGATGATGAGCGATTGTTCGAGAAGACTATGAGCAATGTGATTGAAGTACAATCTCGGGGAGGCCATGTTATTGTTGTGACGAACAGCAAAAGAGACATACAGGCTGAAACAGTTATTGCACTACCAACGCGCCTAAAACTACTTACACCACTTGTGTACAACGTCGTATCGCAACTGTTTGCCTACAATGTTGCCGTTTCGCGCGGAAACGACGTCGACAAGCCGCGTAACCTCGCAAAAAGTGTTACAGTAGAATAACCACCTGTTCATAAAAGGAAGTATGCCGACTAGTGGCCAGGTCTATTTCGCGCCTTGGCGACGGATGACGACTGCCAGGGTTTTGAACAGAATCTTGATATCCAGCCAAAAGCTCCAGTTTTGTGCGTAAAATGTTTCAAGCTCGATGCGTTCGTCGAAACTTAGCTCGCTACGGCCAGAAACTTGCCACAATCCCGTTACGCCTGATTTTACGCTGTGAAGTAGTGCAGCTTTACCTTTAGAGAATTTTACTTCTTGTGGCAAAATAGGGCGCGGACCAACTAGGCTGAGGTCGCCACGCAAGACATTGATAATTTGTGGTAATTCATCGAGTGAAGTCGCCCGCAAAAAATGGCCAAACGAGGTAATGCGCGGATCATTTGCAACCTTGTGATTTTTCTCGTACTCGAGGGCAAGGTCTTCTCGGCCCATTTCTCGGAGCTCTATTGCAGCATCCTTCTTGCCATAGCGGCTACCCATACTGCGGAATTTTATCAGGCGAACGGGTTTGGAAAATTGACTAAGGCGATCTGAAACGTAGAAAACCGGCCCTGGGTTGAGTAGTAGCTGTAGGGCAACAAGAAGCATAAAAATCGGTGACAGTATGACAAGCAAAACAATAGAGGCAACGGTGTCGAAGATTCGTTTTGCAATGGCGCCCCAGCCGACTAACGGCGTTTGACTAACCGAAATCATAGGATAGCCCAAAAAGACATCGACAGTGTTTTTACCAGTATAGAATTCTGCCTCGCCTGGTATAAATGAATATTTTATATGGTGAATTTGCGATGCCCCTAGAATACGCTGATTGCGCTCAGTTGAATCATAAAGATCGGTTTGAATAATAGTGCTAACACCAAGAGATTTTAGCTGTCCTAGCGCCTGTTCAACAGAGGAGAATTGGCGGATTGGCAAACCTTCGGGCACCAACCGCCTAGGGCCAGCCAAGGCAACAATTTCATACCCGCTTTTGTGCGTCTTTGAAAGTTCCGCAATGATATCGTGGGTGGCGTCGCTATTGCCAATAATAAGTACTTTGCTGGTACCTCGACCGAAACGAAATAGTAGGCTACGAAGCCCGCGTAACAACTCACGTTCGAGGAGCAGTAGTATAAATGACCCAAAGAGTGCATATATTGCAACAAGCCGCGCCGGAAAAACCCGCTGTTCGGTGACATACTCCCAGCCAATAATGAGCAGTATACCGATCAGTGAGCCGATCGCAATCTTGCCCCATTCAACCAAGCGGCGATTATAGGTGGTTGATTGGTACAAGCCAAGTGACGCAAACACAATCACCCAAAGTGGTATCAATGTTAGAAATGAAGATAAATATGTTTGGGCATAGATATGAACGAGCGGTGGTCGTGGATCGTATTGAATACGTAGAATGTACGCCACGGTAAAGGCAAGTACTAATGTAAAGAGGTCCGCAAAGAGCAATATTAGGCTATAGAATTTGGCATTACGGCTAGGCATAGATAACTTTAGTATAGCATTTATCCGCTATACTAAAGAGGTATGAAGCAAATAGTAGTACGACGCATTTTGGGGGCAGGCTTGCTTACGATACTTGTGGGGGTTATGGTTCACGCTCCTCTGTCGGTAGGGCTCGGCACAGTATTGCCAGGGTATGCACTAGAAATCAAGGCCTGGAAAGAACTAGTGATGGTGGTACTTGTAGGGCTTGCGATAGTGCTCGTTTTGCACCAAGGCCGCTTACGACACCTATACAATGACTGGATAGTACGATTGATGCTAGCGTACGCGGCACTGCATCTCATGCTGCTGCCACTTTTTTGGCAAGGGCTGTTGCCGAGTATTGCCGGCCTAATGATTGATCTGCGTTTCATCGTCTTCTTTTTACTGTGTTATATCTATGCGCAATTAGAGCCAAATGCGTTGCGGCAGTTTCTACTCGCCGGTACTATCGGGCTTGCAGTGGTAGTTGGCTTTGGCCTGCTGCAGATTACTGTGCTACCTGCCGATATATTGACCCATATTGGCTATGGCAAAGAAACGATCGCCCCGTATACTACTATTGATACCAACAGTGCATTTATTCGCATAAATAGCACATTGCGCGGACCAAATCCACTCGGCGCACTCATGGTGATCGCAGTAAGTGGCTTGGTAGCGTGGTGGATGTATGCACGTCGTACACTTACGCGGGTACAGCAGCTAGAAAGTGTGGCGGCATTGATGGCAGTAGGTGCTGTGCTGGTGGCAAGTTATTCGCGGAGCGCGTACCTTGCTGCAGTCGTAGCGTTTGCGGTTCTGATGTACGTCAGCTATGGAAAGGTGCAACGCCGTCATCTCGCCGCCGCTATAGGGGTAGGTGGGGTTATGATTGTAGCGGCGTACGGTATTCAACATACGAGTTGGTACCAAAATGTTATTTTGCATGAGAGTCCAACATCTACGGTTGTCAGAAAGTCCAATGACGAGCATGTACGGTCGCTATCGAGTGCGGCTTCCCTAGTGGCGAATCATCCGCTAGGAACAGGTGTAGGTAGTACCGGATCGGCTGGGCTGTATGGTAGCAAATCAACCACTATGGTCGAGAATTACTTTTTATTTGTCGCACTAGAAAGCGGCTGGCTGGGGCTAGGGCTATTTGGTAGCGCTACAGTGCTAGTACTGCGACGATTATGGCAGTATCGTCGTGAGTGGCACGCACGGGCCATGCTAGCCAGCGGTCTGGCAATGCTAGTCATCGGACTTTTACTACCAGTTTGGGCAGACGACACAGTGGCATTAGTTTGGTGGGGTATGACTGGCGGGGTATTAGGGCATTTTTTGGGTCAATCTAGGCAGCAGTAGATTGCTGTTTTTGCGCTGGTGTTGTATTCTATAGCCATAAGTAATAACAAAAAGGATGATCCAGTATGAGAAACAAGCTTATTGTGGCAGCACTCGTGGTAGTAGGGCTCGCTTCAGTCGCTTACGCTGCATTTGCACAGACATTAACCATTAGTGGTACCAGCACAGTTACTGGTGATTGGGACGTTGAGATTATTAGCATTACCCGCACCTCAGCTACCGGCGCAACTGATCATGCTAGTACGCCATCATTTAGCGCTACTACAGCTACATTTGATGTTGATCTTGCCTATCCGGGAGCCACAGCAACCTATGATGTTGTGATGAAAAACCTCGGAAACATTAATGCAAAGGTTGGGTCAATCCCTAGCGTTACTTCAGTAAACGCAGCTGCACCGACAGATGTTGTATACAGTGTGAGTGGTGTAGCGGTGAATGATCCGCTGGCGCCTGGTGCTACTGTTACTTCTACGGTTACAGTCACATGGCAGGGATCTGCTTCAAGCAACGTGCCTGCAGCAACAAAAACGGCAACACTCAGTTATAACTTCGTCCAAGATACGTAGGCCATTTGGCAAAAATCAACTAGTTGAAAACAAAGTGCGCCGCTACCTGGCGCACTTGTTCGTTAAGGGGAAGCAGTATATACTTCTTATGAAAGAGTAATTACAGAAAATTTTGATATGAGAAAAAATATTCTTCTCCTGGCCATAATCATGCTAAGCGCTGCTTCGGTAGCGTATGCTTCATTTGCTACAACTCTTACCATAAATGGCACCACAACAGCCACGGGAAATTGGGATGTACGAATCTTAAGTATTACGCCTACTGCACAAGTGGGAGCTACTGATCATGCATCAACACCGACGTTTACTACTACATCGGCGACATTCAACGTCGACCTTGCCTACCCAGGGGCTACATCTTCATATCAAATTGCTATAAAAAACAATGGAAATATTAGCGCGAAACTAGGAACGTTAACAGACCTAACAACGATAAACAGCACGGCACCTAGCTACATAACATACGCAGTTAGCGGGGTTGCAGTAAATGATGTCATAGCCGCAGGAGCTACAGTGACCGCTACCGTTACGGCAGCGTGGGATTCGGCAGCAACAACCAACCCAAGTGGTGCGTCAAAGGCTGTCACGATAAACTTTGGGTACGTTCAAAACACGTAGTAGATAGCATAGGGAAGGAGGCAAGTGCCGCGGTATCATCGAAAGCGAGTATTCTTGCGACACATTCTACTGCTAATCTCGATCCCACTTATACTCACAAGTGGCTCGTATGCCTTGTTCACTCAAAATCTTTCGATCGATGCGACACAGGGTGCTCCGCTATACGTATCATCACAATATTTACTGCTTACCTACACAAAAACGTTGACAGTTGTAGGTGGCGTGCAGCGATATTCGATTGGGTTTACAATAAAAAATAATGGGCCAGTAGGGGTGACTGCGTGGCGGATAAAATTTGATTTACCATCAGACTTTACCAACTTCGCGTGTGCTTCAAGTAGCACTTGTTCGAGAGTTGGGTTAACGGAAACCATTGTTAATGGGGGTAAGAACGGTACGATTGCAGTTGGTGGCACAAGAAGTTTGACGATTAGTTTTCGTACTGCCCTTACCGACTATACCTTACAGAACGTATATATATCTGGTACATATGCCGCTGGATATCAAACAATTACCGGACTTACAGTCGGCGTAGCACAGGGAACCAGAACATTTATTAACCCATACTACAGATGGCCAGTTACCTTCACGGTTACGAATAATTCCGGTTTTACCTTAAGCGCCTGGCAAATCACCGTACCCTGGACTACCGCTCGTACTGTGATTAGCATGCCAAGTGGTGTTACCTACACAACCAATGCAACCCAATTATTGATTAACAGTACGGTACCAATTACAAATGGCAGCACCTATGTGTTCACCCCCACCTTGGGGTCCACGGGAAGTACCTGGACAGTTACCGCTACTATAAAGGGCCAGCCATAATGTGGCGTAGGCTTCGATCGGTCAAGCCAACTGCCTGGTGGTTATTGCTACTGGTTGTGTGTGTGGTAGGTATTCCTGTAGTTCTCAAGCTAGTAGCCGGCATGAGCGGCTCGGTAGTTGCGTATATCGTACAGCCATTTTTAGCAGTAACTGCAGGTATCGTGACACGGGTGTTTATTGGTGGGCGGCGCGATAGAATGCGTCATAAAGCTGAGCGCAGCTTAATTATTGGTTCGGTGATGGCTGTGTGGTTTGTGGCGTACTTTGCTTCCGGGCTTATCGTTACCTTTTCACATAATGCAGTAGCATCGTCGTGGCAGGCTATTGTAATAAATCTAGCAGCCTTTGGAGTGACAGCGGTAGCCATCGAGTATGTTCGTCATGGCATCATGGTAGCGGCTGGGCGGCGTAGTGCAATCTTGTTTGGCGTGATTGTGGGCATAGTGTTTGCCTGTGAACAGGTAGGCTTGATGCAGATTTTTGAACTTCACACAGTAGCTGATGTAGTAAAATTTAGTGTCTCGAGTGTCGTACCCGCAATCGCCAGTAGCTTCCTACTCACATACCTCGCGTTTAACGCTGGACTTGAGCCACAGTTGACATATCGGCTTGGCTTGATCGCTATTTTATACATGCCAGCTATCATTCCGCGTTATGACTGGTATCTAACGGGGATTGCATGGTTGGTGTTGGCCATTGCAGTGTATATTACGATTGATCGTACCCGCAAAGAGCTTGCCATCAATGGTCGGCAGTATCGTCATGCGAGGCGAGCCTACGATGTAATGTTTCTGATGGTCATAGTAGTTGGTGCGCTATTTATGATAGGCACATTTAGCTACAGGCCCATCGCTATTATGTCAAATAGTATGCACCCTGTGTTCGATAGGGGAGCAATAGTTATTATAGAAAAAGCTATCGCCATGGACGTAAAGGTTGGCGATATCGTACAATATAAAGCACCGGGGCATATGACAACGCACCGAGTCATTAAAATTGATTTTGATGAGAATGGGTCGGGCAAGCGAGTATTTATTACACAAGGTGACAACAGCCCAAGTCCAGATCCAGTAGTAAAATCAGACCAAATTGTAGGTATTATTCGGGCGCAAGTTCCGTATGTAGGGTATCCGTCAGTGTGGCTGAGTGAATTTATAAGATAATTAGGGGGGGCATGGCACTAGACATTGTAGATCAAACGCGTGAACGACGCCCGATTGGTTTTTTGCTACTCGGTTTTCTCTTGCTGGCCGGTGCCGGCTTTTTGTTCTACGATGTAAAGAGACAAGCGACTATGCCAGTTGCAGTTACGCCATCGACATATACCTACAAAATCAACCAGTCGGTAGATACATCTATTCAGTATTTTCAAAGTAGTTTTTACACAGATAATCCTGGCGCAGGCAACTCCGCATATGTTGCAGAATTAACAAAAACAGTTGATGCTACATTGCACTACAAATACCGTGCATCGCGTGAGGCTCAGCTTTCTACAATGTATAGTGCCATCGCAACAGTTCATGCTAAATATAGCATGGGGGTCGATGGAAAGAACATCGCAAACGTATGGTCGCGCGAGTATCCACTGGTAAAGCCAGTCACATCAATGAAATCTGGTAAAGATTTTAGTTTTGAGCCAAGCATTTCGATACCATTTGCCGACTATCGCAAAATTGTCGATCAGTTTAAAACATCACTTGCGGTTCCGATTACAGCCGAAGCTTCAATTGTATTTACGGTGAGAGTATATGGTACGGTCGATGGTACACCAATG
>JAGOVX010000041.1 GCA_018060465.1 Candidatus Saccharimonadota bacterium
AGTAGCTTCGAAATGCTTTGTGAATAATTTTGCGTAATCCCGTGCGGAGCAAGCACCCTCTTAATGTTCGTGGTTGGATTCAAGCGCGCTAGTTGCTCCACTCTTTTACGAATAACAAGATGATCTAAAGAGCCATACAGGATTGTTATGGGGATTTTAGGATCGATGTTTACCATATCGGTGTGAATCGATTGATTTTGTACGGTGTGTCGCAGAGAACTCATAATTGGGTGCCAGGTGTGCTCATTAAACACGTTCTTACCAATCAAGCGTGGCATGTTTTGTTGAACTTTTTCTATGGTTTTAAGTGATTGAGCCTTGGGGAGCCGTTCAATATAGGTATATGCTCTACGATAGGCAGTATCAATAACTCGGCGTGAATTTGCCGTTCTGGTGACATATACTGGTGGCGCGATGAGCATGGCGGAGCTAACAAGATCTGGATATTTTGCTGCAAGCTTTGCGGTGATGAGGGCGCCGATAGAAAACCCGATAAACACGCTCCTGGTGTTCAGGCCTCGTGCTTGCAAGGTATGCGCAATGTTGTCGGCGTGCAATTCAGTGGTATAAGCAATATCGTCTGGCTTGGGGCTTTTCCCGTGCCCCAATAAATCAATTGTCACCACCTGATAGTCTTGGCTCAAAAGCCGTATGGTGTCCTGCCAAATAATCGAACTTGTAGCTATGCCGTGCAATAGCACCACTTGTGGCTTATCTGTGTCGCCATAAACTTTTGTAGACAAGAGATAGGTGCGTTGTTGACTCTTCATGCTTATATTTTGAATCGCTTTACTGAAAAATTTCTGAGAACCATCATCCGTTACTCTCGACATATTAAGAGGCTTATTGAGAGCAAAGCGTATCAATTGCTAGTGCTTGCTAATTTTGAGGTATGAGTGTGGTACTCGTATGCGTACGGGGCCGCTAGTACATTTTAGGTATAAACCGATATGTCTTCTTTTGATAGACAGCGTACGTGCGGTAGTGCGCAGCAAGCAAACGCTCTTCATAGCGCGATTTGAAGATAAGCAAAATTACCAGCGCAACATAGACGCCAAGGCGGACATAGGTAAAATCCTGAACAAGCATTGCTAGCCCCAACAGAATTAAGGCTGAATACATTGGATGCCGAATGTACTTGTAGGGGCCATTCGTACTCAACTCTGCACCACGAGCAACCTCAGGCATAACTGTGAGTGTGGGTTTTGTCATGGCGAGCATTGCCGTGAGCCCCAAAAGGATAGCTAGAGCTGCGATTACAAAACTTAACACCCCAGGCTGCTGGCTAGCAGTAAGGACTAATATGCCAAGCAAGCCCAACTGTCCCAAAACATATAATCCACCTTTTTTCATAAGTCTATTATACTGGTTTTTCTGACTCCAAAAGGTGCTCTGTCTCAACGGTAGACTGGTTCACACCATTTATCACCTGCGAATATCCAATTGAGTGGAGTATTTGACAGGCAATACTAGCACGCCCACCCGATCTACAGTAGACAATAATCTTATCGTCCATACCAATATCCGCGTGCCGTTGAGAAATCTGAGTCAACTTGGACAATGGCATATTGTGCGCACCCTCAGCATGTCCCGCCGAAAATTCATGTGGCTCACGAACATCAATGATATGCATTATTGATGACATATTACCTACCTGCCGCCGCCATGGATTGCTCTATTGCCGTTGGATCAAAGCCCAATACCCCGTTTTGATAATGTTCGTTCTCTATAAACGTAAACGGTACCCCCATTTGTCCTGAGCGCTCTACCATCTCCCGAGCCCTATTTGGATCCTGGTCTATTTTATATTCTTCGTATTCTATGTGCTGATCATCCATCCATTGCGTCAACATTGTGCAAAACGGACAAGATTGCGTGCTATATACAGTAACTTTCATATGGGAACTCCTCCTAGTTTGTAAATTCGAGCCCAACTGCTCTTGCATCTTCCACGCCGCCAAGATCTTCAAGGTTGGTATATCCTGCTTCTCGCAGCAGTGCGGTCGCTTGGGCAGAGCGATTACCGCTCCGACAGTACACATAAATCTTTTGACCCTTATTAACTGGTGGCAGTGTGCCGGCTTCTAGAGACTGCAAGGGCAAATTTTGCGCAATAGTGGCGTGACCACTGGCATATTCTTCTGGCGTCCTTACGTCTAGCACATATGCGTCATTTGGTATTGCACTCACTGGCTGCTGTGAATCAGCGATTATCTCGGAGTCGGTATTTTGTGGGTTAGGCCGACTCGAAAAGAATATTCCAAGTGTAAGTACGCCAAAAATCACTATTCCAATGCCAACTATGCTGGCAATCTTTTTCACTGCTCACCTCTGGCATTACACCGAGAACAGGTTCCTTGCACCAAAAGCTGCCCCGTAATCTTACAGCCTCCTAATTCTTTTTCTAGTGATTGAAATATGCTTCTATCTAGAACTACATCACGTAGACCAGAGCAATGCGAACAAGAAAAATGATCATGGGGCGCGATATTAGCATCAAAACGAGCGGCTCCATCGCGGGCCTGGGGGGCTAAACCGATCAACCCACGTTGTACAAGGCGCGACGTAACTCGATGTACAGTTGTGGCACTTAGTTCTGGATAATCACCCCTCAACTGTTCGAGGATTTCAGCATTGGTAGCGTGCCCCTTCATGCGTATACTTTCTTGCACGGCCAATGAGTATTTAGTTGTACGCGAAGCAGTAATCATAGCTTTATTGTAAATGATTTACAATAAAGTCGTCAAGCCAAAGAGTCTATTTTCTTATGCTTAGGCTGTTTTTTTATGTATGCCTCGAGCTGGAGGGCTTGTGATCGATTCGCTACTTGTTTTGTGCCCAGTAGCGTCACAGGCCTTCGCGCACGAGTGTACTTTGCTGCTTTGCTGGATGTGTTATGCTGCACTATCCTTTGCTCGACATTACGAGCAATCCCGGTGTAATACGTATCGTCGCTGCAGCGCACGATGTACACAAAGTAAGGCTTAGCGGCAGTAGTCGCTGGTTTTGCCACTTTTGGGATCTCCGGCTGGTAGTGTGCGAATAATCTTCTCGTCAGCTTCTGATATCCAGTCAAACCAGCACACAGCTTGCCAAGAAAGTTCCTTATCATTTTGATGGGCAGCTTGATACGAGGGAGATTTACTTGCTTCATTTTGCGCGCGGTAATCGTAGACACCAAAATCAAAGCCTGTATTTTTTGTTTTCTTGATACCGACTGCAGTTGCAAGAATTTCGCCGGCTTCAATATACGTCGCTGACGCTACGGGTTGGGTGCGCGTGTCGTCAACCTGAGGTGCGGGCCAAGTTTCAGTAATTTTTTTAAGTTTAGCTGAAACTTCTGCCATGTGATCTATGCGGTACATAACGCCGCAGTTATTCATGACGTCAAACATATATTGAACTTCGCCTTGCTCAATATAGTGAGCGCCACGCACAACATAGCCGTCAATGGGGGCTGTCACCGTAACTGCCGCATTGGATGTACCATCCATGCGAAACCCACCGTGAGGCTTATAGTCTCCCCCGCGCTTTTGCCCAGGATAGAGAATACTTGTAACTTTATTTAAATCAGTTGGGACCTTTAGTATGGGCTGGGCTGGGCATTCAGGAGGTTTTTCCGAAGCCTGCCAGCCACTAGCGGACTGCTGCCAAATGAGTGTATCCTCTTTCTTCTCTTCAGATTCAATCACTGCAGGTGTATCCGTTTTCTTTTTGTTGCCACTTAGGGCATACCATATCCCGCCAGCGATAAGGGATACAACAAGCACCAAAATCAATCCTTCTATCAAGGTGAAACCAGCTTTATGAGAGGTTGAGTATTTCATAGTTGTTATGATTAATACTAGCTAAGTTCTGGAGCTAACTCAACCTCAATGTGTATTACGGTTCATAAGAAGTTTGTTATACTGCACAATAAGTATGGATCCAACGCTACCACCGGCAAATACCCCACCACCGCCAGAAAAGCCAACCGTCACCCAGCCAACCGGCCAGACACCTGGCGTTTCTGAAAGTCCAGCCGTAACCCTACCTCCATCAAATGCGCCAATTCCACCAAAGAAGAAAACAAAGTGGATTATTATTGGTATCTGTATTGGTATACCAGTGGCTATTCTAGTTTATAGGCTGATTAGTGGCTGGTGGTATTCTCCAGAAAATGCCTATAAGCGTAGCGAACAAAAGGTTCAGGCTGAGAGTGCAAAAGCGGTAGATGAGCTCACGAGTAAAATGGTAGTCCTGACCGAAAATATAGAGAAGTCAGCTGCAGATATTCCGGCTACAGAACCCGAGAAGAAAACAGTAATCAGCTATAGGCTCGACACACAATCCCAAAAAAGTACAACTACTTTAAGTAGTGAGGTACCAACAAACCAGGCTGAGTTTAAGGGGAGGCTTTTGCGCTTCTCAGGAGACGATAAGATCTCGGGCTGCTTCTATAAGCTGTACATGGGTGGTAGTAAATTCAATACCTATCCCGTTGGCGAAGAGGCTACTTGTGCTGCTGAAGTAAGGACGAAATATATATGGACTGGCGATCGCAAAGCGTTATTGGATCGGGTTGACCAAGTAATTGAAGAAACGGGCGTAACCCTCAAGGAAAATTCTTATACTGCCGTCCAACCAGATGCTAGTGGTAAGATCACAGCGGATTATCAGGTTGAAACTAAGGCGTCTACCAACTCCCGCACAGCACTCCAAGATGCTATTGATAGGGCTTCTGGAAGCTGGAGCAAAAAACTGGTCTGGGAAAAAACTTTGAAGGAACCGGACCTTCCGACAGAGCTGAAAAGTCGAGCCGAAAAAATATACATCGTGAGTGTGCATCTTTCAAAAGAATATGTAAACTTGTTCGAACGCAAATTCTAAAACATGCATAAATCTCAGACGATTAATGAATCGTATCCAAGAGTACTTCCCGTCAAACTACTCTTTGCCCCGTATGCAATAGTTTTTCTCGCCCTCATCACCATCTTCATAGATTACATATTAAAGCTAGATTTGCAGAACTTTTTTCCGACTTCTGCAGAGCAGTTGCTCGTTTTAGGTATAATTTTTGAGAATCCGCATATTGTGGCTAGCAACGTAATGATGCTGAATGGCGAATACCTGCAATTTTATAAACGACAGTTAATAATTGGACTCAGTCTCGTAGTCGGACTCTCAGTCGTACTAATCACTCTATTTGGGGTGAAGGCTTTTTTGACCTTTTTCTATACTTGGACAATTTATCATGTAATCCGTCAACAAATAGGGATTGGCAAGATGATTAATAGGCAGCCTTCGCGGGTGTATACCATTTGGAGTTGGCTCTTTCTGATAATTTCACTGGCTATAGCCTTTAGCGTTGGCTATTTTCACACCGATACTTTTATTGTACCCAGGCAGACACTACTGTTAGCTATATCCATCTTGCTGAGCCTGTTCTTAGTCTTTAGTCTCGTATGTCTCATGCGGCTGAAAAATCGGCAGGGCAGGCTGTTTTTGACCGCAAACGTTGCTCTCATCCTGACCGCAGTACTATCTCTTTTTGCGGGCTTTCCTTTATTCGTCATATTATTACCACGAATTGTCCATGACACAACGGCATTCATTATATATATCAACCACGAAACAAATCGAAGCACACCCCACAGAAAGCTCTTTCTATATAGGGCCATCCCTTCATTACCAATATGGGCTACACTACTCACCTTTTCATTATTGTGGGGTGCGGCACTCACATATTCTGGCACCTGGATTACTGTTTGGATTGCTATCGGGCTTGCCCTTGTGCACTACCTCACTGAAGCATTTACTTGGCGTCATGGCTCACTACACCGTAAATATTTACGCCTCGCAACCTAGGCTACTGGCTCGGCGATACTTCTATCTGTACAGGTGCGTTTTCCAACGCTTCTTGCCCGGCGCCAAATAAACCACTCACCCAGGCATTCAGTTGGCCGACGAGCTGATTCACGTCAAGCGAGATATTGGTACTAGAAAATACTTGAAACAGCAGCACTAATAGAGCAACGCCGGCAATAATTGCTAGGCCAAACATGACTGCAGCAATAATCACTACAACAATGCCTGCCTGTTTAAGCTGCGGACTATTCTTGCCAAAATACTTCATAAGTTGCGAGAAAAACAGAATCTTTTTCAAATGCTTCCTTTCGTTATGCGTGGTCATATCCTAGCAAATGCAAAAAACTACGCTGTGAAGTTTTTCACATGTCCTTTAAGAGCGCTTGATGCAACTTACGTAGTTTCGCGAGCTTTGGGTTAATCACAATTTGACAGTAGGCTTGCTCGGGGTGATTTGCAAAATAGTCTTTATGATAGGGCTCGGCTTCGTAGAAGTCTGTGAGTGGCTCGAGTGTTGTGACGATTAGCTTATCCCACAGCTTCTGCGCTGCTTGCATGGACTTTTCTGCAGTTTGCTTTTGCTCTTCATCCGAATAAAAGATGGCTGAACGATAGTGTGTTCCCACATCTGCGCCTTGTCGGTTCAATGATGTCGGATCATGGATAGTCCAAAAAATACGCAAGATATTTTCGAGAGAAATAATTAACTCATCAAAATCAACCTCTATAGCTTCGGCATGTCCTGTACCTCCCCGCACTACTTCCTCGTAGGTTGGATGTACTGTGTGTCCGCCCGCATACCCCGGCCTCACATTACGCACACCTCGCACCATTTGATATGCGGCTTCGGTACACCAAAAGCATCCTCCAGCAAGTACTATTTTCATACTTGAATTATATCATTCCGCCCCATGCTTGGAGTTTTGAGTCAAAAGTTGTACTGTAGTAAGAATATGGCGCGACAAACTAACACTCAGAGTTCAGC
>JAGOVX010000008.1 GCA_018060465.1 Candidatus Saccharimonadota bacterium
AGCCATCAGCAAGTAGATTGATTGCCTGATGATGCCTCGAATTAATTTCGTAGATCTGCCCGCGTGTGAGGCCAAGAAACGGCTCGAGAAATTCAATGTCATGCTTGGTTTCCATATGACCAATATTTGCCGAAAGTGATGTATCAATATCTTGATGCAATGAACCGCCGTAGTAAATATTGAGCCGCTGCATACCGTAACAAATGCCGAAGATAGGGATCTTTGCCGCGTCGCATGCTTCGATCAATCGCTCCTCCCACATAAAACGCTTCATTGGTTCAAGTGGTTCGTTGCCTAATTGCGCTTCGCCGTACGCACTAGAATCTATGTCAAAACCGCCAGAAATCACTACCCCATCACATATGTCTTTTACCATCCCAAGTGACATATCTGGGCTAAGCACTATTGGTACCGCGCCGACTGACGCGAGTACACGCAAATATTCAGTGCGTATATAAATACGCTCAGTTTTCGGACCAGGAAATAGTACCACACCATCGCCATCATCAAACGACGGCACAACACCAATCACAGGTCGACTACTCATATAGTACTAGTATACACCGGCTTTTAGGCACGTTCGAGCGCAATAGACAGCTCAGCTCCGTTTACCTGTGCAGTAGTGAGGTTTTCGTGCGTATCTGCCTGTACTGCCAATGTTTCGCTGGCAATCGTTTCGGCGTGTTCGTCAATGGCTTTTTTCAAGTCGTCATTGTCTGTCTGTAATGAAAGTATGATACGATCGTCCACCTGTAAACCGGCGTTTTTGCGCGCCGCCTGTACATGACGAATGACTTCGCGCATCATGCCTTCACGTTTGAGTTCGGGCGTCAGTACTTCGTCTATCGCGACTTCGCTGCCTACTTTTACCTCTTTTACGTTCAATTCTTCAATTAGTATTGGTACAAAATCAAAACTTTTGCCCGTATGTGGAACTGTGACGCGACTAAGTGGCTGACGTACCTTTAGACCTGCCTTGGCGCGCAAGCTCAAACCCTGATTTACATATTCACGCACCTCGTCCATTTCGTGCATGACGGCTTCATCGATCGTATAGTTAGATGGCCAACCAAGCAAATGCACCGATTCATTACCGCCGCCCATTTTTTGATACAATTCTTCTGCCAAAAACGGTGTAAATGGCGCAAGAAGCACCGAAAGTTTCATAAGAACATAGTGCAGCGTTTTGTATGCATCTGCCTTGTCGCCGTCATCTTCACTTTTCCAGAATCGGCGACGACTACGCCTAACAAACCAGTTGCTAGCATCGTCCAAAAACGGCATGATTTCGCTCATTGCCTCGGGCAAGTTGTAATCGTCCATATGCCGCGTAATGTGTTCGTTCATTTGGTGCAGACGTGACACGATCCAAATGTCGAGCGGATTTGAAAGATCATCAGGATTTGTAGTAAATGGCGTGTTTGCATCGTACTCCCACTCGTCAACTTCAGCATACATAGTGAAGAAATCGTACATATTCCAAATCATGCTCAGCTTGCGCGCAACATCACCCACGTCTTTATCCTTCAACGCAAAATCCTCGCCGTTTAGTAGCGGGCTCGACGCCAATATAAACCGCAAACTATCGGCGCTATATTGATCCATCAGCTCATTCGGGTCGGTGTAGTTGCCATAGCTTTTGCTCATTTTACGGCCGTCGCTCCCAGCCAAGTTGCCCGTTACAATCACATTTTTAAAGGCGTTCGTGCCAAATAGCGCGGTGTTGACAGCATGCACATAGTAAAACCATGCGCGCACCTGGCCGATGTATTCAACAATAAAATCACCCGGAAAATTCGCTTCAAACTTTTCTTTGTTTTCAAACGGGTAATGGAACTGCGCAAACGGCATGCTGCCGCTTTCAAACCAGCAGTCGATCACTTTATCGATCCGTGTGTAGGTTTCGCCATCGATTTCAAACGTAACGTCATCGATCCATGGTCGGTGATAATCTTCGAGCTCAACGCCGCTCAATTCTTTGAGCTCGGCGTAGCTACCGACAACTTTTATTTTGCCACTTTCGGTTTTCCATACCGGCATGGCCGTCGCCCAAAAACGGTCGCGGCTCAAGTTCCAATCTGGTGCGGTTTCAATTGTTTTGGCAAACCGGCCATTTTTTACGTGCGGTGGGAACCAGTTGATCGGCTGGTTATTTTCAAGCATCTTGGCGCGCTGGCCGTCGATATCCATAAACCAGCTGGGGTGTGCGCGGTACATCAGCTTGGTATTGCACCTATGGCAGTGCGGGTAGCTGTGTTTTATGTAGTCGATCTTCCACACAATGCCACGTTCTTTCAAATCCTTGGCAATTTGCTTGTTTATGTCCCATACATTTTGGCCCGTCCAATCGCCTTCGGTAAATAAACCGTTTTCATCGATGGTGTGCACCACCGGAAAACCGACTTTCCTAGCCAGTTCAAAGTCTTCTTCGCCATACGCCGGCGCAATGTGCACAATGCCTGTTCCGGCTTCGGTTTCTACGTAGTCGGCATGCCATATTTTGTGAGCATGTTCACCCCTATCTAAAAACAATGGTTCATAGCTCATGCCTACGAGTTCTTCGCCCTTTAGTTCGCGTTGCACGGTGTATTCGAGTGGCTGATGTTTTTCATTGGTAAATACTTTTTCTACCAAATCTTTGGCCACAATATACGTTTCGCTCTCAAGTAGTACTTCGACGTAGGTTACGTCTTTGTTCACCGCAACTGCCGTGTTGGCCGGCAATGTCCATGGTGTAGTTGTCCAGGCAAGTAGCGTGCGACCATCATCAAGTTTAAATTTCACATACACGCTCGGGTCGGTGACATCTTGATACGCACCGGCGTCCATAGTGACTTCGGCCTTACTAAGTGGCGTGGCGTCGAGCGTGCAGTACATAAGCACCTTTTCGCCTTCGTATATTTTGCCTTTTTCGTAGAGTTCTTTAAATGCCCACCAAATCGATTCCATGTAGTCTTTGTCCATGGTTTTGTACGCGCCATCAAAATCTACCCACCGGCCAATTCGGTCAACATAACTTTCCCATTCACTGGCCGTGCCTGTCATGTTGGCTCGGCAGGCGAGTATATATTTTTCGAGGCCATACTCAAACACTTCTTCGCGGGCGTTGATACCAAGTTTTTTCTCGGTAAAGCGCTCGGCAGGCAACCCGTGGCAATCCCATCCCCATACACGCTCTACTCGTTTGCCTTGCATGGTTTGGTAGCGTGGAATAATATCTTTTATCACACTGCTCAGCAATGTTCCATGATGCGGCACACCCGAGATAAATGGCGGACCATCGTAAAATACATATGCATTATCTTTCGGCCGCTGTTCAACCGATTTTTCAAATGTCTTGCCGTCTTTCCAGCGCTGCACCCAATCTTTTTCGTATTCGAGCGCGCGCCTGCGTGTGCCGTGTTTAAATTTCATGCGTGTAGCCTCCCTTCGAGTTCTGTCAGTGTTAATTCCATTGCATCTTGTGGCGCAATGTTTAGCTCGCTACACATTACAAACAGCGACCAAAAGCAGTCACCAATCTCATGCTGAATATCATGTTCAAGATTACCCTCATACCCACGCAAGCCATTTTTTACCATCAATAGCTTGGATAGGTCACCAGCGTCTTTAACAAATCCCGCCATATAGTCGCTGGCACCCCATTTTTTATGACCATTTTTTGCGTTTAACGCGTCGTACGCCTGCTTGATACGCAGTGACCTTGCTTGTACTTCATCTAAGTTCATACTATTCCTCCTCCACATGATGTTTACCTGGTTCAAATGCCGGGCCGCATGGTATGATAAGATCTAGTTCTCCGCTCCATCGCACTCGCTCTTGCGGGGCAAAATAAACCACATCACCTACCTTTAAATCATGACTTTCTTCACCTTTAATTTCAATCGTTCCTTTGCCACGCACGACAATAGCCATCTCATGCGCCTCATCGTTGTATCCCCAGCCCTTTTCAGGAAAACGCCCACGAATCGAAATTTTGGCCACATTAATAGCTCCGGTGCCAGGGTTAAATTCCTTACCCCAGCACACATCGCTGTTTGTAAATGCCTCACCATCTTCATCATGCCAAATTTTCATTGCGTTTCCTTTCCAAACAAAAAATCCCTTCTTAACCACTGGACCCCGTCATCCGACAGGGGGTACCATCCAGTTTCTAAGAAAGGATTTCTTTCGTTAGCACTTATTTGTTCGCTTTGTCGCAGCGTTCGCGGCGGGTTCTACTTTCGAAATTTCTTCCCGCTGACGTACATTACTGTTTGTGGGTGATAGCCACTCAAACGTCTAGTTTATTATACCACACGCATGCGACGTGTTGTTTGTAGCCGCAACACCCCCATGCCAAATACCCCCAGCACCATGATTCCCACAAAAACATATATTAGTGTTTTGATATTTTCGCCGGTTAATGCGAGCATAGGTACCTTTTGAATAGTTAACGTTTTGTTCGCCGAAAGTACTGCCCCATCCATCAGGGTAGTATATTCAACCGAGGCTGCATAATTCCCAGCCGCAACTTTCGATTCGGCGTCTGGTAGCGTAAGTTTCCACGAACTACCTTGAACTGAAAGTTCACTATCGCTGCCAAGCCTATACCAGCGCCCGTCAAACTCAACACGCAGGCTATCTGCTACTGCATTGCTTGAATCATACAAACCCAAAACCACTAAATCGCCGTCTGCCCATTCAGTATCCGTGACGCTCGGAGGAATCTGCGCTGTCAATTCGTCGGTTGTTGCATCGGTGCTATGATTGCCCACGGTGTCGGTAAATGTTGCCGCTACATCATAAGTGCCTCCCCTCGTAAGACCCGTGATAGAGCCCGCTGGTAACACCCAGGTGCCATCACCCTTATTCGTTGCGGAAATGTGTTGCCGTTCAGTGTAACCGAAACTGTTGCCGTCGGATCATTAATCGTACCAGTCACTTCAGGACTAGCCGTATTTTGCGTTGTTGGTGCAGTATCAACAGTGCCAGTGGGTGCCGTAAGATCAATAACAAGTTCATTGACTGTTGTGTCGGACATATAATTCCCAGCATAGTCGTAGGCGTCAATCACGACATCATAGGTTCCTTCGGGTAAGGTGTACAGTCCGTAGACTGGGCGGCCATCCACATCGTACCAACCCCTATAGCTATTCACATCATTTGCAATCTGCCACGTACCTGCACTTTTGTTTAAGGTATACCGCGGGTAATAACACGCCGAGTAATCTGGCGTACACACTGCCAAATCTAAATAATCTGCACCAGCTATAGTTCCAGAAAGCCCAGGAGTTTGATCGTTGGTCGTCAGCGACGTTACCGTTGGACGAGACGGCGGGACTGTGTCTATCGTGACACCATTCACAAATGTATGCGTCATACTTAATCCACTAGATGGATCGGTCACCGTGATCGTCACGTCATGCTGCCCGTCAGGCAAATCTACGCCAAGGCCTGGGCCGTAAATACTAAATGCATTATCTCCCAGTGACATGCCGTCACTGTGGTCGTAGGCATGGCCATCGACTGTCATTGTTACCAGTAGATTATTATTGACGCCCGTACCTGTCCATGTACCGTCAATATAACCAACCCTCGGATTATTAGTCCTAGTGTTCATCTGACAATCACCAAAACTAATATTTGTAATGGCACCAAATTCAGAAGTTGATCCATCTGGCCCAGTTGCCGTAGCAGATGGATGCACAAGACTATTTGGCACATGCAGCGTGCCATTCCCCTGCGCGTCGGTAGTGACTGTTTCTGCACTATCCCAAATCTCCCCCTGTAGTGGCCCCGATGTCCACGAAGGATTCGAATAATAATCGATCGTAAAGGTTGTATTGGGAGTCGAATTAAATAGGTTGGTACGCTCGGTTGAAACGCCCGAACAATCGGTAAGTATAAGCTTAATAATTGGATAATTTTGTAGGTTATTCGGTCCCGCGTCCGAATCTTGATTGTCATTGCCACTAACACCGTCGTTGGCAAGATCGATCGCTGGACCAGTGTTGGCATAGATTGAGTTTTGGCGAATAGTGTTACCAACTGGATACTGCCCAGTTTCGTTCCAAACCATTCCCTCCTGGAGCAACACGCCCTTGCCGTCGTTATTGTGGATTTCGTTGAAGGTTATAGAGTTGTTGTCGGTGCCATAATACTGCATATTTATGCCGTTACCGTTGCTGCCGTAGATTTTGTTGTGTGATATAACAGAATCTTTGCCGTAGCGGAAAACGATACCATCAGCACCGCTGTTGGCGATAGTATTGCCCTCAGCCTCCGTAGCTCCACCGATGGTTATGTCGGAGGCGACTGGATAGCCAGATGGGTAGTCGAGCGCCATACCATGGCTACCATTTCCAAGCACTACGCCACTTTTTGTCAGCCCAACCTTGTTGCCTTGAATCTTTAGATCCACAGGGGCGATCATCAAAATCCCACCTTTGTTGTTGCCAGTAACAATATTACCTTCGCCAGCGCCCGGACCGCCAAAGCGTAACCCACCCTTGCTCCGTAAATCAACTCCCCACCAGCCCATGTTTGGGGCTGGCGTTTCGCCATCTGGCTTGAGACCGATGATGTTACCATAAATGTAAGTATTTGGCATATCAACCTCATTAGTGCCTATGCCGGTATTGCCGTTGCCACTTATAACGTTACCCTCCCCGGGCAAGCTACCACCGATAAGCAAGTTACCTCCATGACCTAGCGCTATGCCGCTTGCGCCATTTGGCAACACATTGCCGTCGACATCAAGGCCAAAATAATTGCCCTGTATTTTATTCGTACCGGTAAAATCACCATATGCGTTATTTATGCCAATGCCGTCTCCGGTATTGCCACTGATGACATTGCGTCCTGCAGCCGTACCGTCACCGATGATAATATTGCTAGAATTACCAAATATAGCCGCGATGCCCGAGCTATTACCGATACCACTCGTCTTGCCGTCGAGGCCACTGCCAATGTAGTTGCCCAAAATAGTGATGCTATCTGTGTAGTTAGTTAATAGCATGCCGCTTGTATTGCCGCTGATATAGTTTCTGTCTTGAGGATTGGTTCCTCCAATAGTGATGTTACGAGTTGGTTGCGACACTGGTACACTAGTAGTTTTGCTGATCATAATGCCATTTTGGCCACCAAGCTTTGCACCGCTTGGGCTGATACCCGTGTAGTTTCCTTTGATATCGACACCATCACATCCAGCCCCAATGTCTAGATTTGCATACCAAACCCAACTGGCGCTACTGCCTCCAAAAACATTAGCCTCGGTTGGATCACCACCAATGACTGCATTTTGTAACCCAAATAGCTCCACCACTGTCCCAATTGTGCTACTGGCTAATGCGCCAGTTAAAGCTACGTTTACGCCAGCAATGTTGTTTTTGTACTGCAAATTTTGTAGTTTGTCACTGTCGTCTAGCGGATAATCAAAACGGATTTGTGCAAATAAGTTGTTTCCTAAAACGAGGTTATCAGCCGACATCGTAGCTGCCATATAGCCGGTTTGGTAGGTCGCGCCATCGCTCGATGTACCGATGTAATTGCACTGTACTGTTGTGTTGGGTGATTCGATATGTAGAGCCTTGGTGGTGTGATTGAGTGCCAGCCCACGGATGATCGAACCATCAGCACTAGCCCCAAACCTCAATATATCGTACGCATTTTGGCCACCAATCTCGATCTGCAGTGTGTGTGGCGTGTTGGCCGTATTTTGGGCATTTGGCACCATATCACCACAACTACTTCCCGGCTGAGTGCTGCCATCTATAACAGTTGGCTCGATAATGATAGGGAGCGCCGAGGATAGCGTAATGGTGTGCACGCCGCCACCTGCGATGTTGAACGTAATCTGGTGTGGCGCGGCGCTGGTGGTGCTGTTGGCGTTGGCATCGAGGATGGCCTGACGCAAGCTTCCCGCCCCACTGTCGGCCGTGGTTGTCACTACATAGCTCTGCTGGGCGGCGTGCACCTTATGCACCGTGGTACTCTGAATTCCCCCAGCAATACCAATAGCAAAGCAAAGCACGAGCCATGCCATACCACGTTTTTGCTTTGGTATCTGTAGTCCCATAGTTACTGTGTTTTTATGTTCACCAATCAACCCCCAAGCTGATTGTTATACATTATACAACATCCGGTACTCTAGAGGAACCTACAGGAATATGCCATCACCGTACTTTAGCAATATGGCCGCCGAAATAACGGCGATAGTGCTAAACATCAGCAATTTGTCATAATCTTTTTCAATCCAACGCAGCAATGAGTTCTGAATTTTCTTTGGTAAAAACAAATTATTTTCACGAATATTGTACCGCGTAATAGCAAACCATACCATTGTAGTAGTAAGCGTGACGAGCAAGCACCATGGGCACAGCACCTGAATAATGAAAAAGCTGATCGATAGCAAGACAAGTGCAAAAATAAAGCCTAGTGTATAAAATAGTTGTGCCACAAACATAAATGTGCGCGGGAACCTTACACCTGCCAAACCTGCAATTGCTACTGTGATCACTATTGGTTCTGCTATCAACCCCAGGAAACTATTTGGAAATCCAAACATGTGCGCCGACGGATGTACGCCTACTGCACCACAATTTAATGTAGCGTTGATATTGCAAGATAGCGGAGCATCGGCATTTTTCGCAAGTTCAATAGCCTCGGTGGAAAGCACGAATGATGCAAACAAACTGAGTATCGAGCCCACTAGCATGCTTGTGAAAATCCAGCGATTGTCGCGAAGCTTCCTGTCTTTATGACTAAAATATGTCCGTATGTTGTGCAATACCATCTGTCCTCCTATGATACGTAGTAACTTACTTCACTAATAGTTGGCAGCGGCAAACCCGTCCACATCGTTTGCATCTGACCATCGTCACTTACCGCAAGTAGCGTGGGGTATTCTACGATATCATACGAACGACACGTCGCAGAACCATCCTTGGTTTCGGGGTCTAGTACCTCGATAGTACGTCCAGTCTGACGAGTAAAATCACGCATAAAATCTTCAACGGTGCGCGCTGTTTCACTGTCTGGTTTATATATCGCTACAGTTTTCATGCACTATCCCTTATGCCTTATGTTGCCGACTTGCAAGTATCTGCACAAAATCATTGAGCGTCTTGAAGTCGTGAAATACGCTCGCAAAGCGCACGTAGGCAACTTGATTTACTTTCTCTAGCTGATCCAGCACTATCTCGCCAATTTCCTTTGAGAATATCTCGCTTTCACCTCGTGCATATACCGCTTCTTCAACATCATCGACAATCTTTTCAACCTCTAGTTCCGAAGAGAAGAATTTACCGACGGACTGTTTTATGGCACCAGATAATTTATCACGATCAAAAAGTTCACGGTCACCATTTTTTTTAATCACTGCTAGATTTGGCTTTTCTATACGTTCATATGTAGTAAAGCGTCGGCCATCTGGTGCTTCGCGGCGTCGTCGAATTGTTTTTCCATCACCAACTTCGCGTGATTCTAGCACCCTGCTATCGCCTATATTGAGAGGTTTGCTCATAGCGTTTTGCCTCCTTTTCTATTCTTCAGTTTTTTTGTTCTTCTTGCGGCGGCGTAGAAATGCTGGAGTATCATCATCTTCATCTTCTCGAACATCAGCCTGACTCCAAATATCTGTCGGCGTGTCGTCTGCAAAACTTGCGGCAGCATCATTCGAGTCATCATCCGCATCATCTGCATCGTCACTGCTTGCAGCACGAGTACCCGACAACGCCACTGGTTTCTCTACCATATTAGCTTGTTCGTGCAGGAATTCCGTATCAAATCCGGTCGCAATAACTGTAATTATCAGTTCGTCTTCTAGCTCTGGTTTAAGGGTAGCACCAAAGATAATGTTTGCGTCTGGCGATACTGCACTCGTAATAATCTCTGCGGCTTCCTGAATCTCGCTCATGCTCATATCGTAACCACCCGTTACATTGAACAGCACACCCTTGGCGCCATCGATCGAAACTTCGATCAGTGGTGATTCTATCGCCTGCTGTGCAGCCTGTGCGGCACGATCATCACCACTTGCGCGGCCAATACCCATCAACGCAGATCCAGCATTGCTCATGATTGCACGTACGTCTGCAAAGTCGAGATTTATCAAGCCGTGCTCGGTAATAAGCTCAGAAATTCCTTGCACGCCCTGACGCAGTACGTCATCAGCGATCTTGAAAGTTTCTAGCAGTGGCGTTCGTCGATCAATCGTCTGAAGTAAACGGTCGTTTGGAATTGTAATCAACGTATCAACATTTCGGCCTAGCTGTGCAATTGCCCAGTCGGCGTTTGTGCGTCGTTTTTCACCCTCAAAGCTAAATGGCTTTGTTGCAACACCTACCACAAGTATATCGAGTTCGCGCGCCACTTCGGCAACAACGTAGCCAGCACCTGAACCCGTACCACCACCAGCACCAATAGTTACAAATACCATGTCGGCACCGTCTAGTGCACTGCGAATCTCATCGCGTGACTCATTCGCAGCCGCCTCACCCTTTGATGGGTCTGCTCCTGCGCCCAATCCACCGGTTGTTTGCTTGCCCAAGTGAATTTTTATATCTGCTTTTGAATTGTGAAGCGCTTGTGCATCGGTGTTCATTGCAATAAATTGCACGCCGGTCAAGCCAGCATCCTTCATGCGGTTGACAGCAGAACCGCCGGCACCGCCGACACCAACAACCTTAATGCTAGCAAAAGTTTGTATTGCGCTTGGTTTTACCTCAGGCATAATCTCGGCTTTCTCCCCACTATTCAAATAATGTATTCATTTCAAGTATACACTGCTGAGCACAAATTTTAAACTTTGAACTTGCCTAGAAACGTTCGCAAAATTCCAGAAGCCTTCTTTAGCGATTGCTTCGACTTTTCAGTCGTTCCATTGCGGCTACCGCCACCAGACTTACCTCTGTTTTGGCCCCTCGATTCAGCGTCTATCAACATCAATCCAACAACACATGCATACTCAGATTGTTCAATGTCATCACCTACGCCACCAAAGCCTTTTGGCTTGCCAACGTGTACTGCTAGGCCAAGTTTTTCCTTTGCGTATTCAGCCATATGCAACATATTAGCCGTTCCACCAGTTAGCACCACTCCATTCGGTAGTTGACCAGCACGACCAGCCTTCTTTAGCTCCGCCTGAACAGCCTCAAATATTTCCTCTAGCCTCGCGTCCACGATCTCATCTATTTCTGCACTACTAAAGCTATAAATCTCGTCACCGTCTTTTACGCTAACTCCACTATTCTCGTGACGCAAGGTTGCGCTTGCATGTTTCAGCTTCACTTCTTCAGCAACTGAAGGATCGGTTTTTAGCCCAATTGCTAAATCGTTCGTAATATTTGTTCCACCCATAGGCACCACACCAACATACTGCAGGTCACCTTCCTCGAATACCGCTACACTAGTGGTTGCGCCTCCCATATCTAGTACTGCAACGCCATTTTCAACTTGCTGTTCTGTAAGTACCGCCCGTGCACTTGCCAACACACTTGGCACTAACGCATCGGCATCCACTTTGGCCATTTCAGCTGCTTTTTCAACATTGTGCAAATGTGGTGCCAGAGCTGATACAACATTGGCGCGTATCTCGAGTCGCGTACCAGTCATACCAAACGGGTCTTTTATATTGTCTTGCCCGTCCAAAATGTAACTGTGCGGTACTACCTCTACAACTTCGCGATTTGGCGGTACCTTTCCGGTTGTTGCAACATCTTCCAGACGTGCAATATCGTCGTGATTTACCGCATGGTCGGCCGCACCAACCGCTATCATACCGTCGGTTTTTGTACTTACAATGTGCGATCCGTTAATACTAACTGTGGCGTGATCCACCTGATAGCCGCTCATTCGCTCGGCCTCACCCAATGCATCGTCTATTGCGGCAGCTGGCCCTTGTAGATTTACTACATTGCCTTTTCGCATTCCATTATTTGATGCTTTGCCCACACCTACTATGGTTGGAGTACCGGTTTCGCTATCAATGTGTCCCACGACGCATCGAACTGTCGTAGTACCGATATCAATACCTACTGCGTATCGAGAAGTTTCTTGCATGAGGCTATTATACCGCCTATGGTTCAAATCTACAAAATTGTTAGAATTTCGGCACCAGTTTCAGTTATCAAAACCGTGTGTTCAAACTGTGCCGCCAAACTGCCATCGCGTGTTCGTATCGTCCAGCCATCGCTGGTGTCGGTGATATTCTTCTCGTTGCCCAATGTTGCCATTGGTTCAATCGCAATCGTCTCTCCTGGCGTTAAAATAATCCCAGAACCAGACGTGCCATAATTTGGTACTTCTGGCGGCATGTGCATTTCATTACCAATCCCATGGCCAACAAGATTTCGCACAATCCCTAGTTTTGCCTCCATCAATACCGATTCCACCGCAGCCGATATATCACCAATATGTGTGCCCCGACCTTTTATAGCATCAATACCTGCATACAGGCTACGCTCGGTGCTTCTCAGAAGATGTTTCACTGCACCACTAGGCTCCTCGCCTATAGTAGTTGTAAACGCCGAATCAGTCTTCATACCCTTGTAGGTAATCACAAGATCAAACCCTACTACATCTCCTTTTGCAAACGGCTCATTGGTTGGCACACCGTGTACAATTGCATCATTCACAGATATACATATTGCGTTTGGAAAATTAACTTCGGACGTCTTATACGTGGCCTCGGCACCAAGTCGCCGTATCTCTGCGTCAACCCATGCATCGGCTTCAATCCCAGTCATACCGATATGCAATTGTTTTTTTAGGCCATCAAAAATCTGCGCCAATATATGACCGCCCTCACGCATTGCCTGTAGTTGAGCCTCTGTTTTTGGCGGCTGAACCACGCTTATGCTCCTAGAATTTCAGCGTAGATCTTGTCGTGCACTTCACCCGCTGTACCTGTACCGTCAAGGTGTACAATCTTGATACCTTGTTCGGCAAAAATCCCCAGTACTGGATACATTTTTTGACGATAAATTGTCATACGTTTGGCAATTGTTGCAGGCGTATCTTCCATACGACCACGCTTGTCGAGTCGACTCATTATTTCAGTTTCTGGCACTTCTAGCACTACCACGCAGTCAATGTGCTGCTTGGTTTTTTCTAGGTACGTCGCCAACCATTCGGCTTGTACTTTTGTGCGAGGAAACCCATCAACAATAATATTTGGGTATTTCATTTCTTTCGCATTTTGCACAGCTTGATTAAAAACTTCAAACGTAAGTGCATCGCTCACCAGGTCGCCACTTTTTAATATCTGAATGATCGCTGGGTCATTGCTCGAACGCAACATCTCGCCTGTTGAAAGCCATTTCCAACCCATACGCACTGCAAGCATTTGCCCTTGCATACTTTTTCCGGCACCCGTCGGACCAAATAGTAATATCATTCAATCGCCCCTATATGTTATTTAATTCTTCTTTAACAATTCGTGCTATCGTACCGCCATCAGCTGCATTCCCTAGCTGTGATTTTACGGCACCAATTACCTGTCCCATTTGCTGCATCGATACCTCACCCATTTCAGCGATTACTGTCTGTACTTTTGCGTGAATTTCTTCATCGCTCATCATTTCAGGTAGATATTTTTCCAACACCGCTATTTCCTTGGCTTCATCCTCGGCTAGTTCGGGCCGGTTGTTTTGCTGATACAGCGTAATACTCTCGCGGCGTTTTTTTACCTCACGAGCTATTACTTTTTCAATTTCTTCATCAGCCAAGCCATCCTCGCGCTTGTTCAACGCTACCTTTTCGTTCAATATTGCCGCTTCTAGATTGCGCAACGTATCGCCCTCAAAACGATTGCCGCCTAGGAGGGCGGCTTTCATATCGCTTCGAATTTGTTCGGCCAGAGCCACTGTTAGCGGACTCCTAGTCGCATTTTTGCCACTTTGTCGGCTTTACGCTCCTTGCGCAAAATTGCCTTCTTACGGCGTTCAGTTTTACTAACATCCTTTTGAAAACGCATGCTAGTTTTGGCTGTTGAAAGCACTCCGCTTTGCAACACCTTGCGATTAAAACGACGAATGATATTCTCGTTCGCTTCGCGTTCGTCTTTACGTGTTACTTGTACCATATAGTATGTATTGTAACAGATTAGAACATTAATGGCAATAATAAACCTATTCCCAAGCATAAATGCAATTAAGTTCAATTAGGTTTATTGTTACTATTTTGAAGATTTAAATATAATCCCGGACTATTTTATCCAAATAACTCTTCCTGAGTAGTCAGACGTATTCTCTGGTTTTAGTTTAAACGCTAGAATTCGCGTAACTTCAATCGCATCTGCCAATTCAGCGGGTATCTTAAGGTGGTCACCATTAATTCCAAACTCCAACTCACTCGGTGGGATTGCGGCTTCAATCACTGCATATTCATCATCCCCACGCACACGTGCCTTATCCTTCCCTGCCTGATGTGCGATATCGCTGTCTCCAAATAGAGCCATGAATACGCTACCACCCTCGTTTACTCGAAATCCTTCCTGAGCAATATTAAGGGCTGCCGTAATAGTGGTGCCGTGGAGGCCGCCATGATGCCAAGTATCTTCATTTTCTCTGTTTCGCATGTTGTTTTTACTTTCAAATATAGCGTGAAGTTAGTTTCTATTATACACATTATAATATTTTTGTCAAGCATTAACGTATTCACCCAACACCTTTGCAACATAAAAGCAGGCTCCGTAAACTGTAAAAAACATGCTATAATAAAATCTATGAACCTAGTCGCAGGTCATGAGACCCGATATGCAGACCTCAAACGATCTTCATACGAAGATGTTGAATGGAATATGCTATGGGCAAACCGTGATTCAACACCTTTCAATGCACTCATGCAAACTTTGCGTGGTTCACGCCCTCCTGATGTATTTGCCTTGACGGCAATGTCAGCGATTCCCATTGCCGATGCAATTCGCAGCTACTATAGTACACTTCAACTTGATAAACCAAGCATTGTAGCCGTTCGGGCTGACAGAAGCTTAAGCTATTTCGTGGGAAAAGAACAAGGCGAAAGAATTGCAAAAGAAAGCAATCGCCTTTCTCAGTATCTTGAGGGAAGAACAGTAGCTTTGATCGATCAATATATAGAGTCAGGAAGAACCCTAGAGGTCAGCAGAAAGATCATCAGACAAGCTGGAGCAAGAGGGATCCGATCAAGCAATAACGTTAGATGGTATGGTCATGTACGACGCAGCAAAGTTGACGTTGAAAATATGTCATCTGCACATGCTGATTTTATGAGCAAGATCGGCGAAAGAGCTGCTAGAAGCGTACAGCGATAGCAAAAGATTAGTCTTTTTACAGTAGTAAAGAGTCCGCATCTACTTGTTCGATATGCAGCAGCCTGCCCTCAATGGTTCGCCTGCCCTGCCATTCATTCACATCGGGTTGGTACCAAATATGTATAGTGGTGCCGGGCTCAACAAAGAAATGCTTCGGGGCGTTGAAGGCTAGAAATTGCATACTTTTTCCAGCGTGAGGCACGAGCTCAAGTTTTACATGTTGCCCTTCTGCGCCCATGCGACGAGTCTGCACGACACGAAGATTTTCGGTGTAAATAATCGGCTGCGGATTGGCGCTCCCATACGGCTCGAGCGTGGCAAGTTGCGCAATAAGCGCTTCGGTAATTTCGTGTAACTCGGCCGCCGTATCGGCATTGGGCAGCAGCAGATCTGCCTGATTTTGTAACTTCATTTTTTTGTAGTGTTCGTTCACACGTTTGCGAAACGCTGGGATGTTTTTGGTCGGTAATGTCACACCGGCCGCAAGCTTGTGTCCACCGCCTTTGGTAATAATATCGTCGCTAGCGCGAATCGCATCCGCGGCGGAAAAATCGCCATACGAACGCGCCGAACCCTTGCTTTCGTCGCCTAGTTCTTCCAACACATACGTTGGTTTTTTGTATTTTTCCAGCAGTTTCGCGGCCACAATACCAATAATGCCATGATTCCAGCCCTGCGCACTCACCACTAGCACGTCATCGTCTACATATTTCTCTGCCTGAACAATGGCTTCTTTAAAAATCTTGTCCTGCTCGCTACGCCGCATGCTATTCAGGGCATCAAGTTCTTGCGCTTTTTCGAGCGCGAACATTGGGTCGGTCGCGCGCAGCATATCCAGCGCAATCTGGGCTGTTTCTAGCCGCCCCGCCGCGTTCATCCGTGGGCCAAGTGCAAAGCCCAAGCTCCGCGCATTCACCTGCAAAGGTTCAACCTTTGCAACGGCCATCAGTGCCTTTAGGCCCGGCCGGCGAGTTTTTGCCAGCACCTGCAACCCCCAATACACATGCATGCGATTTTCATCCATCAGCGTCACTACATCACATACCGTGCCAAGCGCCACCAAATCAAGCAGCCATTTTTCCTGGCCATTCTCTAGACCTTTAAGCTTCGTTTGCAATGCCTGTACTAATTTGAATGCCACTCCTACGCCGGGTAAATCCAGAAATGGATAGAGTGATGAGTTCGATACTGCTTTCGACGGTGCTCTATTGAGCCCGGATGATTTTTCTGACGAGTCCTGACTCATCGAGGACTGTTTGATGCCAGTCAAACCCTCCGTGGCTTGACCAAGTAGCGATGTGCTATCTAAGCACATCGCGTTTGCGACAGCGAGTTCCGCAGACGACAGTGATTTGTCGGAAAAATCGTCATGGCGCGAAATAGTCGCACCTGAGGAAGTAGTATCGAACTCATCACGAAGCACCAACCCCTCATACATTTCCGGAAAATCCTGCAACAACCGCTTCGGGTTGATCACCGCCACAGCTGGCGGCTGCACAGGAGCCACATTATGATGATCCGTCACAATCACGTCCACACCCAACTCGCATGCTCGCACAATTTCCTTCTCGCTCAAACTTCCACAATCCACCGTGATAATCAACGTCGCGCCAGCCGCAGCAATACGCTCTACCGCATCGACTGTCATACCATAGCCTTCAACAAACCGATTAGGAATAAATGCATCTACGTGCGAAAAGCCAAAACTCTCCAGCGCATCAAGTAGCAGCGTCGTCGCCGTCAAACCATCTATATCATAGTCGCCATAAATGGTAATATGTTCCTGTTTCTTATGCGCTCGTACTAGCCGCGATACCGCCTTGTCCATATCTGGTAACAAAAACGGATCATGCCGTTTTTCGTATGCAGGATTCAAAAAAGCAGCGCGCGTGGCCGTATTGTCCAGTCCGCGCGCGTTTAAAATTCGTTCAAAAATATCGTTTGCCATTTACCTAATTGTACGCGAAGTATAGCCCTAAAACGAAATTGAGCCCGCCCCACGAAGGAGCGGACTCAACTTCGTCGGTACGGGCTCTATAAGGTTTGCGAGCTTGATCCCACCATCTTGAGATCGTTGCCACACAACTTGCAATGTTTTTCAGATTCGCCAATGTCACTAAAAGTGACTTCGCACGATTTGCAACGACCATGCCCAGTACGTTAACATGTAAACTCACCTCACAAATCATCGACCGCAGCACACAATGTGTTGCAACAAAGCCGAATCATGAGGCTATTAAACACGTACTTTCCAGAGTTTGCAAGCAGTACGCCGAAAATAAACCTTGGTTTTGCCTTAGGTATCGCTACGCAGGTTGAATATCTGAGCTAGTACGTTTGCGGCCAGCTTGGTGCTGCTGGCTCTTTATGACGATACTTTGCAGCTCTTTAAAGATGGCAAATTGCTTGTTGGTTGCGTAAATCTTCGTATTGCCCTGTTTCTCACTTTTCAAAAAACCAACCTTTTCGAGTTTTTTCAGTTCGCGCTGAATATTGCCTGGGTCTTCTTTAATAAGCTTGGCAAGACCACGCACATGCGTGTGAAAATCTGGATACTTCGCATACACCACTACAATCTTTCGACGCACACGACTAGTAATAAAAACGTCTAGCATACTCTCCCTTTAATTAGCCTTGCTGCTGTTTGTTACCTTTTATCGTAGCACAATCTTACAACACTTCACAAGACCTTTTAGCGCCAATTTAGCACAATTTGATTGATTTTTGCCACCGTCTCCTCGTGGGATGGGATGGTGTTGTCTTCATAATAATGATCAATACCCATGAAGTTTTCTTTTACATCCAAAATATGTAATTCGTCGGCTACCATGTGCAATTTATCAACTGCTGGAATCGTAGCAATAGGGGTTGCCACAACAACTCGAGCTACCCGAATAGGTTTCAAGAAATCCATAGCAACGTCTATCGCGGCGCCCGTATCAATTCCATCTGCCACCAATATAACCGTATGATCTCGCAGCATGTCGTGATCGATCAAACCTCCATCACCCAACAAGCGATTGATCTTTTGAAATGCCATTCGTTTTTGTTCGTCCAAATACCCATGAAATTCACTTGTGTATTCATCTATTTCTCCGGCAGAAAACATTCCATTGTAGGTAAAACCACCACTTTCAGATACACCGCCAAATTTCATACTCTCGCCTGGAACATCAATTTCTTCTACCAGCAACATAGTGAGTACGCAGTGAAGCGCCGAGGCAATCTGCTCACCTACCAACACTGCCCCATCGCTAAGTGCCACAACAGCACAGTTTTCATAGCGATATTTTTCCAGCAATTGTTCAACCAGTTGCAAGCCAGCTTCAGAACGAGATTTAAAATACATATGATTATTTTACCATCGATAGCACGCTATACTATATAGATATGTACTATTACGAGGTAGCACCAAATCGAATTGTACGAGCCGGCCAGGAAACACTGACCTATTGCTATCATGAGAAACTTGCCGTAGGCCAACTTGTTCGTATTCCTATAGGCAGCAGCCAAGCTACTGGCGTGGTAATTTCTGAAACAAAGAAACCAGACTATCCAGTAAAGGAAATGGCCCAGCTACTGCCCGATCTCGTTTTGCCACAACCAATACTGCAACTAAGCCAGTGGCTATCTACCTACTATGCGACGCCGCTGGCGACTGTACTGCAGACAGTTCTGCCACGGGGCGTAGAAAAACAGCGTCGTACTAAAATCGTCAGCCCACCATCCACCATGCGCAAGCGAACAAATTTTGTGTTCACTAATGAGCAGAAGCTCGCCATTGCCTCTGTAAACTCTGCAACACAGGGCACCTGCATACTCCACGGCGTAACCGGTTCAGGCAAAACCGCTGTCTATATCGAGCTTGCGAAACACGCAATTTCACAGGGCAATTCCGTCATTATTTTAGTGCCGGAAATTGCACTTACCTCGCAGCTTGTTGATGAATTTTCGCACCACTTTTCAGAAATTATTTTGACACACTCTGGCCAAACCGAAGCAGAACGTCATACAGCCTGGATGAAAGCGTATTCCAGCAAAGTACCTTGCGTTGTTGTGGGCCCTCGGTCTGCAATCTTTATGCCACTGCAGTCTGTTGGACTCATCGTCATTGATGAAGCGCATGAACCGAGCTACAAGCAAGAACAGTCGCCTCGTTATCAGACGGCCAGAGCCGCCCATGTGCTTGCAACGGCGCACGGTGCAAAATTAGTACTCGGAAGTGCCACACCGTCCGTCCAAGATTATTACCTAGCAAAAGAAACAACGCGACCGATCATTGAAATGAACCGACCTGCCCAGCCTAGCGCCCAAAAGCCAGCGCTGACGACTATCGACATGACTACCCGTAGCGCCTTCAAGCGCCACCGTTTTTTATCAGACACATTACTTGCTCAGCTGGAGGATGATTTTGCAAACGGCAAACAAGCTATGATCTTTCACAATCGTCGTGGCAGTACCGCAGTAACACTGTGCGAGAATTGCGGCTGGCAAGCTGGATGTCCACGCTGCTATATTCCCCTTACCCTTCATGCCGACATTCATCAGCTGCAATGTCATATTTGCGGGCTAAAGGATACAGTGCCGACTAGTTGTCCGGAATGTAGCCACGCATCTATTATTCACAAAGGTATTGGTACCAAATTGATCGAATCAGAACTGACAAAATTATTTCCAAAAATACGAATAGCTCGTTTCGATGGCGATAGCAAAAACGATAGTACAGTAGAAGCATGTTATCAGCAGTTATACGATGGCACTATCCAGCTTATTATTGGTACGCAGGTTATTGCCAAAGGTCTCGACCTACCCCGCCTTCACACAGTTGGAATTGTTCAAGCCGACGCCGGCCTAAGTCTGCCCGATTTTTCAGCAAGCGAACGGACCTTTCAACTGCTAGCCCAGGCAGTTGGCCGAGTTGGCCGTTCAGATCATGCAACAAATGTTATTG
The DNA here is from genome assembly GCA_018060465.1 of Candidatus Saccharimonadota bacterium. GTDB lineage: Bacteria > Patescibacteriota > Saccharimonadia > Saccharimonadales > Saccharimonadaceae > UBA1020. Next base: position 20,226 of record JAGOVX010000008.1, read on the forward strand.
TTCAAAGCTACCAACCAACCCATCCCATCATCCAGTTCGGCCTTGTCCAAGATTACGCTGGTTTTTACCGTCGCATACTTGGCGAACGAAAACGCGGCTATTTTCCACCGTACTGCTACTTGCTAAAACTTGTCTGTACCTATAAAACAGAGGCAAGCTGCATAAAAAACACGAAAAAAATGGCAGAGATGTTACACAACACATTGCCTAGTGACGTTGAAATACTTGGCCCCACGCCAGCATTTTACGAGCGATCACGAGATACCTATCGCTGGCAATTAGTCCTCAAATCACCCAAACGCGAACATCTGCTAGCCGCTCTTTCCCACCTTCCCTCGCCCCACTGGCAGTTCGAGCTTGATCCGATTAGTTTATTGTAACTACATATATTCACATGATGTCTGGCCAACACGGTATATCGCACAACCCAAACACTGCTGAGGGTACTAGTTTAACTCCCGCTACATCTGTTACAATAAAAAAGTGACAAAAGACGATATAATTACCCTACCAAATTCGCACCTACGGCAGAAATCAAGTCGCGTGCATGTTATTACAGACGATACAAAAAAACTCATTGCCGATATGACCGCGGCGGCGCTCGACTGGGAAGCATCAAGGCCTCATGAAATTAGCGCTGCACTTGCTGCGGTGCAAATCGATAGGCTTGAACGCGTTGTGATTGTTCGAGCCGACTTTGACGACAAAGCAGATACTCGTTTTGTCCCACTGATAAATCCCGAAATCGTTAAAACCGAAGGCGAACCAGTGGTTATACAGGCCGAAGGCTGCTTGAGTGTAAAGCACGTCTATGGCAATGTTCACCGCTATCCAAAAATACGTGTTAAGGCCGTCGATATTGACGGTCATGAAGTTCGCATAAAAGCCGAGGGGTTCATGGCCATGCTGCTGCAACACGAGATCGATCACACCAACGGCATCGTATTCATCGACCACATACAGAACGATCCTACAGCATTTTTTCAGCTCAACGATACCGGCGAGCTAGAGCCACTCGACTACGAGGAAAGTATTAACAACAATGCTACCCTTTGGCAATAAAGAACCTACCGTATTTTTTGGTAGCGGCCCAGTGGCGGCCGAATGTTTAACGCTTCTACTAGCGCATACCCCTATAGAAGCAGTTGTAACAAAACCCAGGCCAGCTCATCATAAAGGTGATGTCCCCGTACTCGCCGTTGCCGAAGCGCATTCCTTGCCTGTCATAACAGCTCGCACCAGTCACGAGCTAGAACACGCCATTACCTCGCAGAATTTTAAAAGTCGCTATGCTATCTTGATAGATTTTGGCATCATTGTGAACCGTACTAGTATCGACACGTTTCCTTTAGGCATTATCAACAGTCATTTCTCGTTGCTGCCGCAGCTACGAGGAGCCGACCCCATTACTTGGGCAATCGCAAATGGTGATAAAAAAACAGGTGTCAGTATCATGTGTATCGACGAAGGTATGGACACCGGCAAGTTACTTGGCTATCGAACCCTGCATATTGACGAGCATGAAACAGCGCCCCAGCTAACTACTCGACTTATCACCCTCAGTGATGACCTACTACGTCACTATCTCCCGCCGTATTTGACCGGCCAACTCCAACCAAAAAACCAACCTCACCCAAGCCGAGCTACCTACTCACGCAAACTTACGAAACAAGATGGAATAATCGACCCAACAAAATCTGCCCTACAACTCGAGCGTGAGGTTCGTGCATTTATAGGCTGGCCGCAAAGTCGCACCACACTCGGTTCTATTGATGTTATTGTTACCAGTGCGCACGTATCTACACACGCTAGTTCACTCTCCATCCAGTGTGGCGATGGCAACTACCTTGTGATTGATACCCTAAAACCTGTTGGCAAAAAAGAAATGCCTGCAGAGGCATTTCTTGCTGGATACAAACATAGGATCTAGGCTGCTGCAGGTGGTTGCTGAGCTGCTGCCTGGGCCCTAATACCGCCCAAAATAGCATCGCGATTGGCAATTATTTCTTTCTTTAGTTCATCCAATACGGCTGCAACAACGTCGCGATAGTCAGGACGATTTACTTCAAGCCATTTTGTAGCTGTAAATTCCGCCACCAAGCGTTGGTCGTCGACCGGTAATTTGGTTGCTTGTTGGAGCTTCTGGAACGCTTGATCGGCCGTGTAATTTGGCGCATGCGCAGCAAGCCATGCTTCGATTTTTTCTTGCTTTCGGTCGATAATTTCTTCAAATTCTTCTAGCTGCGCGTCACTCAAGCCATCACTCAGCCGTGTGCCAACGCGAAGTTCAAGCTCGCTATAAATATGTTGCAGAAACGGCTTTTTCTGCTCCTCAGGTAACCCATCTAGGCCAATATCTTTTAGAAACTGATCGTCAAGTCGAAACATATGCTCCCCTTACAAAAATCTATTACTTATTATTGTAGCACTTTTGTTAACGCTTGTGCGCTATTTGCATCTGCACTATTGAGGAATCGATACATTGCATCAAGGGCGCGTTGTGGCATCAGATGTTTTGAATCATTGAAGTGCCAACTGCCCTTAGAATACGACATGATTTCTGTACCATCTGCATACGACATACCGCGTAGTTCTGGACCCAATTTGTCTAGCACTGCCTGTCCGGCATATGACACCTTGTCTGTTGGCAATTCACCATGCACTGCTGCATGTTGTAGCATTCTTTCGATCTGCGACCAATCAGACGACGACAAGCTATAGTTTTCGAGCACCCCATCTTCTACCATGTCATGAATTTGTACATTCATGCCGGTACCAACGCCACCAGGATGGCTAATGCCATATGGATTGCCATAGTGACTTCCCAGGTAGTCGCTACTATACGCGTATCCTGTGTCACTCAAACTCTTACCCAGTTCCATAGATTGTGCGTGCGTCAACGTATTGTGTGGACCAGTATAGTTGTCATGCACAAATGAGTTAAGCCCCTCACCCTTGTCAACCACTGGCAGCGTTGTGTGATGTGAGTGTGTATTTGGTGTATCGTGCTGCAATGGCACGTCCACCGTTCCCGCAACATCATGGCCGTTTTGTACATCTATACTACCGCCGGCTGTAGCATGACCATCAGTCATATCTACCTGGCCAGCCACGTCGTGACCACCCTGCATGTCCACACCACCGGCTACCTCATGACTGCTTGCATCGCCTGTCTGGCTCGCTATGTCATGACCAGTGTCTATGCCGCCAGCAACATCGTGACCACCCTGTGAGCTTACATGTCCAGCAATGTCGTGACCGCCAGATGTATCTACCGAACCAGCTACTGTATGGCCACCGCCATGTGCGCCATGCTCAGTTTTCATGCTATCCAAAAACTTATCTATAATATCCTGTGCACCGCTAGTAAAGTGAGCGTTATGGCTCGGTGCAGCAATGCCAACTTCATACGCGCTATTGCCCATTGAGTACGCATCGCTGCCTGCATGGTCTGCAAGTTGTATATAGTTGCCGTGCACAAGCCCATGGCCTCCATGTTCACGAAGCGTATCAATGATTGCTACGTGAAGTTTCCATGCTTCTTCGGGCGACAATTTTACGCCATTTTCTTTTGCATAATCTATTAGTTCATGTGTATCACCATGACCATGCTCGACAGTAAATCCATCGGTGTGCTTAGGGGCAATATCATGACCAGAGTGTGTATCTACATCACCCGTAGTCTCGTGTCCTGCCACGTCGTGACCACCCTGCATATCCACACCACCGGCTACATCATGGCTGCTTGTTGCATCGCCTGTCTGGCTCGCTATGTCATGACCAGTGTCTATGCCGCCAGCAACATCGTGACCACCCTGTGAGCTTACATGTCCAGCAATGTCGTGACCGCCAGATGTATCTACCGAACCAGCTACAGCGTGCGAACCCGAAACATCAATAGTGCCAGCCACAGCATGTGTCGGTGCTGTACCTACAGTTCCAGTCGTAATATGCGAAGGCGAAGTATCACTCATACCCGCAATATCATGCGTTGGAACCGTCGCTACATCGTGTACCGTTGGCTGCATGTCTACCAGTCCAGACGTCGAATGGACCGATGCTCCATCTATCGTACCAGCCATGTCATGACCAGTATCCGTAGCAATGTGGTCGGCTACATCATGTACCGTTGGCTGCATGTCTACCAGGCCAGACGTTGAATGGACTGATGCTCCATCCATCGTACCAGCCATGTCATGACCAGTGTCTATAGAGACGTGCCCAGCAACATCGTGGCCATTTACTATTTCTGCCGCGCTCGCACTTGGCAAGGTAACTATATCTGAGGCATGCATGGCTAGGCTAAAAGCCTCCCCCATTACTGCACCCAATGCTACCGTGCCAAGACCGTACATCTGAGCACGCTGTATCTTTTTCTGTTCATTCTTGCTATCGGCTTCATATAGTTCGCTTGTTTTTGCGTGCAGCTGTGCGATGAAATCTTCATACTCGCCCAAGTCAAAGTCAAAGTCGTCATCTTCAATTTGACCTAGTATCTCCTCGGCAGTTACCGATGTTTGTTCCATACCTCCCTCGTGACGCATCGCATAGCCACGGCCAAATCGAGCCGCCATCGCGACACCAGTACCTACTATCGCCGCACCTGCAGTTGCCGCCACAGCGCTACCAACCACACCAGCCGCGAATCCTAACATCACACCTTTGGCAATCCTCTCAGCACGACTTCCTCGGTTCATAAACTCTGAAAACTTATTAACAAATTTCCACGTCTTTTTACCTTCTACCGTCTGTTTCGTTTCTTCACGAAGCCGATTTTGTTCCTCCAGCCAATACCAAGCAATTTCGAGACGCTGAAATGACTCATCCTCTATGTTTGCAAGCTTATCGGCAAGCTCTTTACGTCCATACTCTATAACCAGTCGCTCGTATTCAGCTTTTGCAGCATTGTAGCCATGTATTACGCGAAGGCCAGTCGTATGACGCAGTGTATCGTAGTCACTAGCTCGGCGCTGGCGTTTGGCAGATAGCTGCGCCCAGTTGGTACGTGCTGTATCAAGCTGTAGTTTCAGCGCTTCCAATGTTGGCTCATCACCAGGACGTTCAGCGGTTACACCGCCACCTCTTGTAAACTCACTCATATGTGCGCAAGTATAGCATAGTTTTATATATTATACAATATTTTCTCCTTGTTTCATTTGCAGATAACTCTTTAGAATATTTCATTACGTCATTGTGGTAGTGTTTATAATATTTCATAGTATATTGACATTTGTTGATTTTTGTGCTATTATGCCAGTGTTCGTGGGTGGACACCTATTTCTGGCGCACAGCCAGTCGTCACTCCCGTGATGGCCTTTTACAATTTAGGTATCGTAGTATGTTATTTCATATGTCTGGCATCACCGGATGCAGCGGCGTGGGTATTGTATTAGTACTTACTCCGCTGCATCTTTAGGCGAATTACTTTGCCTGGTGTCAGCACCGTGAATATAACTATGAAATTTGGCAATTCTCCTGCTTGGGAGTGACAGCTCGCTGATTAGTTTTAGTCAGCTGCCTGTCGCTCCCAACCCGCATGGGGAGCACCTTTTCTGGGAGATACTCAGAAAAGCAACCTTCCCCGACGGGGAAAGGAGAAATGCCATGATGAAAGTCTGGATCTTTGTATGGTTGGTGGTTTCCTTCGCTGGCGGTATCGCTACCGGCAGCGGCGAGGGAGTAATTGGGGTCTTGAATGGCCTCAGCTACTTCCTCGGGGTACCCGGCGGCGCGATGGCGGCAATCACCGTCATCCTCGCCGCCATCTTGGGCCGGACATCTGTCCGGCTCGGGGCCCTGGTCGTGCCTGCTTTGCTGTTGGTGACTGGCCTGCTGGTCGCCATCTGGGGCGCAGGCTGGATCCCGGTGGTCTTCATCGGGGCTCTGGCCCTGATGGTGGCTGCCGCTACCAAGTGCCCACCCGCCGCCCCACAGCGGCCGGCAACGGCCACGCCGTTGCGAGCAAAGTTAGCCGCAGCGTGGAAGGCTTTTTTACGAGAGGAGGAAACGACTCCTGCAAGGCCAACGCCTCCGCGGCCAGCTAGGGTGGTAGACCCCACTCCTCAGCCGGCAGCTAAGGCGCCCAGGGGGCGCACCACTGTCGTGGCGACAGAGGTCGTCGAGCCCTCGGTTACGACCTCCACGCCGTCCAAGGCCGCTTCGCGGCCGGCGACGGCGACCGCGGCAGTCAAAAAGCCGGCTGCTTCACAGCCGGCAAAGAAGGCAGAGGCGGCAGCAAAATGAAGAAAATTTTTGTTTTGTTGCTGGCATGCGCTCTGGCCATAGGCCTGAGCGCGTGCACCGGCCAGAAGCCCTACAAGGAAGCTTCCGGCCAGCCGACCGCCAAGACTCCGACGGAGACGGCCAGTCCGTCACCATCGGAGTCCCCGGCTCCGTCGGGAACGCCGACTCCCACCGAGTCGGCCACCCCAACGGAAGCTCCGACGACGGAAACGCCGACTCCCACCGAGTCGGCCACCCCGTCGGAGACGCCGACAGACTCTGTCATGGCCCCAGCCGACTACATCGGCTGGGACCAGATGGTGGCCAACCCCCCGCTGGGGTTGCGCACAACCATCAACAACCGAGCAGACACGCTCGGTTGGTCATGGGC
>JAGOVX010000009.1 GCA_018060465.1 Candidatus Saccharimonadota bacterium
GGTATATACTGTCAGTACAACAGGTCAGCTGCTGCCTACTCCTACCGAACACGACCAACAATTGTGGGATCTATTTGTGCGTATAGCATCGATCGATACAATCAATGAACGGCTCGCATCGTTTGAGATTTTTAATGATGCGAGCAACGATAGCGCGGCATCAGTGTGGCAGAGTGAATCAAACCGAGAGAAGTGGCATATGAATGTCAATGCGGCATTTGAAGATGACCAAAAAGACTTGATACATACGATGGTTCATGAATATGGGCATATTGTTTCCTTGAACACGAGTCAGGTACGCACTACTCAGGGTAGCTGTCCTCGGCTCGAGTTACCTGAAGGTTGCACAAAACAAGGCTCATACATAGATTCTTTTAATCAAAAGTTTTGGGCACAATACGGCACCAATGCTCCTGAAGATTATGGAAGCGATCAAGGTCAGGTGGATGCCTTTTATAACGCCTCACCAGATAGTTTTGTGACAGAATATGCCGCTACAAATATGGTTGAAGATTTTGCCGAGAGCTGGGCATACTTTGTACTACGCAGTAAACCCTCAGACGATAGTGAAAAAAGCCAAAAGATTCGCTTTATGTATGAATTTAAAGAATTAGTACGCGAACGCGATCGAATACGTACTCAAATTCGCAGTGATCTGCAGCGACGTAACCTGTTGCACTAGTATAAACTTGAAGTGTATACCCTGTGTCTGGCCATTTTTTACCAATGGTACTGCGTACTATTTGTAGTGCATTTGAATTATTATTGTAAATCATTTACAATAAAAGTATGAAGTTGGCAGATCGTCGGGTTACAAAGTACGTCACAGAGGTAAAAAAGGTGATCAATCTGCGAGGTCACGCAACAAATGCCGAAATATTGGCATACGTGCGTGATGATCATCCAACACTCAGTGCTACTACAATTCATCGAATTACCCAACGATTGTACGAGGACGGAGAGCTAGGAAGGTGCCCAAAAGCACTCGATGGTTCTGTACGGTATGATGCCAACACCAGCCAGCACGATCATTTTTTATGTAGTATGTGCGGAGCCCTGCGTGATATTACCCTACCGGCTGCATGCCTGGCGATTATTCGCTGCAATCTTGAGGATTGTTCAATCAGTGGCCCTCTGACAGTAAGTGGTGCATGTAAGGGATGCAGCGATGCATGGCACAAAGATTTTTCACCAGTAGTTAATATATAAAGGAGACGTAGTATGTCGTTACAAAACACAACAACCAAAAAAGAGTTCGAGAAAAAGGTACTCACGAGCAGCAAGCTTGTACTAGTAGATTTTTGGGCCGTTTGGTGCCCGCCATGCCGTGCAATGGCACCGATACTCGAGGATGTTGCCAAAAAGATGGACGACACACTGGATGTTGTAAAGGTTAACGTAGAGGAGTCGCCAGATAATGCGCAACTTGCCAGTCAATATGGCGTGCAAGGCATCCCGAATATGCAGATTTTTAAAGATGGCAAGGTAGTGAGCGAACTCGTGGGTATGCGCCCAGCGGCCACCCTGGAGTTAGAGATACAGCAAGTGCTTGATGCAAAGTAGTCTGCTATAATTCTAAGTGTGAAATTCTTACATACGCACAAATGGCTACGCACGCTATTGCCTTTCGCAGCTATTATGCTATGGCTTGGTATCGCTGGGGTTGGCGGCCCTTACTTTGGCAAGATTGAGGAAGTTTCAAGCAATGACCTTACTACATTTTTGCCAAAAAGTGCTGATTCAACCAAAGTAAATCAGCAACTCACCGATTTTTTTGATTCAAATACAGTTCCTGCTTTGGCAGTATTTACACGTGATGATAACAAAAAGTTACTTGCTAGCGATATCGCAGACCTAAAACGCCTGGTTGCACCATTTAAAGCAGTAAAAGATGTTGCCAGTAACGTATCTCCGCCGATTATTTCAGATGACGGCAAGGCTGCCTTTTTGTCGATACCGGTAAAAACTGATGCAACGTTCAAGCAAGTTTTTCAGTCATTAAAGCAAGCAGTGATTGATGCAAAGGCTAGTAGGTTCACCTATCATTTCACAGGACCAGCTTCGTTCTCGCTTGATATTCAGTCGGCATTTGCCGGCATCGATAGCACGCTACTAGTTGTAGCATTAGCAGTGGTGTTTGTGATCTTGTTGTTTGTGTATCGTTCAATACTGCTACCGATACTGGTACTCGTTTCAGCAATGATAGCTCTGTCGGGTGCAATATGGGTAGTCTGGCACTTGGCAAAGGCAGGGGTAATTCAATTGAATGGCCAGGTACAAGGAATCCTCTTTATTCTGGTAATCGGTGCTGCGACCGACTATGCACTACTATATGCGTCACGATACCGAGAGGAGTTGGTGCAAGAAAAGAATGCGCGCACTGCAACAATAGCTGCCCTGAAGGGTTCCTACGAGCCAATCTTGGCGGCTGGCGGCACTGTTGCGATTGGGTTGTTGTGTTTGCTGGTATCAGACTTGGGGTCAAATCGTGCACTTGGGCCAGTCGGTGGAATAGGTGTGTTGTTTGCACTATTTACTTCGCTTACATTTTTACCGGCGGTATTGCTATTATTTGGCAGAGCCGCATTTTGGCCACGTCGACCAAAGTATGACCCTCGACATCAGCTCGACTATGCGCATCGTCATCCGTTTTGGGCCGGTGTTGGTAGGTTGGTAAAGCGCCATCCTCGTCGGGTTTGGGTCGGTATTGTGGTTGTACTGGTAGTTGCATGTAGTGCAGTAACGCAGTTAAAAGCAAGTGGCGTTGCGCAGACAGATCTAGTCCTTGGATTTTCTGAAGCGCGTGAAGGCCAGAAAGTTCTAGATGCGCATTTCCCCAGTGGCTCTGGCGCACCGGCATATGTAATAGCAAAGCATTCTACTGAAAATAAAGTAGTAGCAGCACTCGAGTCGGATTCGAGAGTTGAAAGTGTGAGCGTGACTGCAGCTAATTCACCAAGTGGTAGTAAGCCACTTGGCAGATATCAGGAGACAGTATATAAAAAAATTGTAGCTGATGTGAATGCGAATAGAAACCAAAAAGTTGCTGCGTTGCGACAGTCAATTACGCAGCAAATGGCAGGTCTGCCACAGTTTAGTATCGATGCTGCCGTAAAAAGTGCCGCCGCCAATATACCATCCGCTGAATCGATAGCACAGCAAGTCTATCCATTCAAGAATGCGAACGCAAAGCTAGTCAACGGCAACGAGCTGTTGCAAGTTGTATTGAAAGATCCATCAAACTCGCTTGCCGCACAACAAACCATTGTGCGCCTACGGGAGCTAGTTAGTAATGTCGACAATACCGCGTTGATTGGTGGTATTAGTGCTGCACAATACGACTCGATTCAATCATCGAAACGGGATGAGTTTCTAATAATTCCCTTAATTTTAGCAGCGATTACAATTATATTGATGCTTCTACTAAGGTCGATTGTCGCGCCGCTGGTATTACTCGCAACAACGGTACTATCCTTTGGTGCTACCATGGGCATAGCTGCGCTGCTGTTTAATAACGTATGGCATTTTGCAGGCGCTGATCCATCGGTGGTGTTGTTTGGTTTTGTATTCTTGGTTGCGCTGGGAATAGATTATAATATTTTTCTAATGACCCGCGTGCGCGAAGAAACGCTAAAATTGGGAGTGCGCGAGGGTACTATAAAAGGCCTGGTGGTAACCGGAGGAGTAATCACAAGTGCCGGCATAGTACTCGCGTCAACATTTGCAGCCCTGGGAGTTATACCAATTTTGTTCCTCGCACAAATCGCGTTTATTGTAGCATTTGGCGTGTTGGTTGATACAGTGATAGTTCGTTCACTGCTGGTGCCCGCGTTGACATTAGAAATTGGTTCGTACATGTGGTGGCCTTCGAAGAAAGCAATGGCAAAACGTGGCACACGACGTCGATAAGTATTTGCAGCAATTTGATGGCGAGATAAAAAATCGACTACTTTCCATGCAAGCAATAGTACATGAAAATGTACCGGATGCAGTCGAATCAATCAGTTACGGAATCATAGCATATAAGTTACACGGTACGCCGCTTGTATACTTTGGTGCATACCCAAACCACATTGGGCTTTACGCCACACCAAATGGGCATGCAGCTTTCGCGCAGCAGTTCGAGCCGTACGAGCAGGGCAAGGGGTCTGTAAAATTTCCTCATACACAACCTCTGCCGATCCGACTTATAAAAGAAGTTGTTAGGTATCGCAAGATGCAATGTTATAAAAAAGGAGGCAAATAATGGAAGTATCAATAGGGCCGGTACTCGCAGCAACAGTAGCAATGTTTGCGGTGGGCGCGTTTTGGTATTCTGTACCATTTCGTCAAAAATGGAGCCAGATTCATGGCTTTGACAAACTAAGCAAGAAAGAACAACAATCGCTAATGGCCGACATGGGGGCTACCTATGCGGTACAACTATTTGTCACGTTGATCTCGGCCTATGTGTTGGTGCATTGTATGAATGCTATGCCAGAAATCGCCAGTTACAAAGTAGCATTTTGGCTATGGCTTGGATTTGTTATGCCTTCGCAGGTGTCGGCCGTGCTATTTAGTCGTACAGAAAAGCAGTATAAGTATCAGCAGATCTGCATAATGGCAGGTGAGGCATTATTGCGACTATTAGTGGCTGCCTGGGTGATACGTCTTTTCTAAAAATCAAAGCAACAGCGGTATTTTACACGTATACTGTATAGTGTGAACGAACTACTTACAAAAAAATTAACGACACTGCCATATTCGCCTGGTGTGTATTTTCACAAGGCAAAAAACGGTGAGGTGATTTATGTGGGCAAGGCGGCTGTCTTAAAAAATCGCGTGCGGCAGTATTTTCAGCATTCAAAGACGCGTGATGCAAAAACCCACGCACTCGTGCAGGAAATTTACGATACCGACTGGATTGAAACAGACAGTGAAATCGATGCATTGTTTTTAGAAAGCGAAATGATAAAACGCTATATGCCGCGCTACAACATATTGCTGCGCGACGATAAAAGTCAGTTATTTGTACGCATAGATATGAGAAGTATGTGGCCACACGTGAGTTTTACGCGCAACCCAGCAGACGATGGCGCCGAGTATATTGGGCCATTTTACAATGGATTTGCTGTCAAAAAAGCGTTGCGATATTTGCGAAAAGTACTTCCGTATTTTACGAAACCCGATGGCAAGCAAACATCAAAACTTGATGAAGATTTGGGCTTGAGCCCACGTCGTGAGGCAGGCGCAGAAGTGTACAAACAAAACTTACGTACGCTCATTAGCTATATCAAGGGCAACCGTGTGGCCATCGCGAAAGAGCTAGAGGCGGCAATGAAACATGCAGCGCAAAACCAAGATTTTGAGACGGCTACGGTGTATCGAAATAAATTGCAGGCCATGAAAGAGCTTCAGCGACGGGTTATGTTTGGCGACAGTGAACATCTGGATATTTCAAAAGATATGGCGCTGAACGATCTTGCGGTGCTGCTAAAATTAACACACCCGCCAAAGCGTATCGACGGATTTGATATTAGTCATATGAGCGGCAGTAATGTTGTTGCTAGTATGGTTGTATTTTCAAATGGTATTGCGGATAAAGCAAAGTATCGAAAGTTTAAAATGCGTGTGCAACGTAACGATGATTTTGCAAATATGAATGAAGCAATTTCACGGCGATTTAGCCCAAAAAATGTTTCACAATGGGGGCTGCCAGAACTCGTCCTGATAGATGGCGGTAAGGGGCAGCTCGATGCAGCGTTGCAGGCACGTGATGCATTGGGAATAACAGTGCCGTTTATTGGGTTGGCAAAAAAACAAGAACAAATTATGATTGATGCCCAGCGCTCGTATGTAACTATTCAGCGTGATGAGCTACATCGCCTCGATGGGTTCCTAGAAACTACGCAACATTTTATTACTATCAATTTACCTACCTATAGTCATGTAGTCAAACTCTTGCAGCGTGTACGTGATGAATCGCACAGATTTGCGGTCGGGTATCATAGTGTATTAAAACGACACGCCCAGACTGCCAGTACGCTCGATGACGTGCCTGGCATTGGGCCGGTAACGCGTCGTAAATTGATTGCGCATTTTGGAAGTCTGCGCGCTATTACGCAGGCAAATGAAGACGAAATAGCAAAGGTTGTGAGTAAACGCGTGGCAAAAACAATCAAGCAAGTGCTATAGTGGAGAATATGTATATGCATATGCGAAAAGGTTTTACGATAGTAGAACTGTTAGCAGTAGTGGTAGTGCTGTCTATTTTGGCAACTATCGTGGCTATTTCATACAGTGGCTGGCAGCAACGTTTGGCTACAAACGAGGCAAAAGCCGACTTATTAAGCGCAAAAAGCTATATGGAAAGCTCCCGAAATACCAGCGCTTCTGGCCTGTATCCTGCCTCGGTTAGTATTACGTCTAGCCCAAAGATCACCATAACTGGCGGTGGTACTAGCGCAAATACTCATTATTGTATCAAGGCACAAAGCACGCGTATCGCGTCGGTGGTGTATTATATTACCGATACAACCGAAGCAAGTACAACACTTTGCACATATCCATAGCTATGAACAGTGATTTTTTTACTAATAACAGGAAAAAACTAACCGAATTGCTGCCCGGTTCATTGGTGATTATGACGGCATATAGCGCAATGCAGCGAATGGGCGATATGTCGATTCCATTCGAGCAAGAAGCGAACTTTTGGTACCTTACTGGCATCGAGGAGGCAGATTGGCTACTGGTTATGGATGCAATGCAGAACACCTCATGGCTGGTTGCTCCAGATATTAGCGAAGTGCATCGAGTATTTAACGGTGCACTAGATAGTGAAGCGGCAAGCAAACAAAGTGGTATTAAAAAAGTTATTTCTCAGACAGAATTTGATAGTTTACTACGGACACTTGCGACGCGTCACAGTGTTGCATATACCACTTCGCAACCTGTACACTCCGAACATTTTGGGTTTGTACTGAATCCTGCCCACGCAAAACTCTCCCAAAAACTGGAACGAATATTTGCGGACGTACAAACGTGTACTTTGGAGCTTACAAAGTTGCGTGCAATAAAACAGCCGCAAGAAGTGAAGGCCATCAGCGCTGCAATCAATATTACAAAAAAAGCGTTTGAGCACGCACGTACACACATGGACAGTTATAAACATGAATACGAAATTGAAGCCGACATTGCACATATTTTTCGAAAAAGTGGTGCTACTGGCCATGCCTACGATCCGATAGTAGCAGCGGGCGAGCATGCCTGTACGCTGCATTATGGTAAAAATTCGAGTGTGCTAAAAAAGAGGCAGCTTGTACTCATTGACGTAGGTGCACGCATGCATGGCTATGCAGCAGATATTACCAGGACATATGCTGTTGGTCAGCCAACAAAACGGCAGGTTGAGGTGCATGCGAAGGTACAAAAGGCGCAAGCTGACATAATTGCATTGCTGAAGCCTGGACTGACAGTCGAAAAGTACCAAGAGCACGTGACGGCAATAATGATGATGGCGCTTGATGAACTGGGGCTTTTAGGAGCAGACAAAGAGGCTGCACTACGGCGTTATTTTCCGCATGCGATTGGGCATGGGCTTGGTATTGACGTGCATGACGAATTAGGTCGACCAGCTAGTCTACTGGAAGGAATGGTGCTTACAGTCGAGCCAGGCATATATATTCCAGAAGAAGGCATAGGTGTACGAATTGAAGACGATATACTAATTACCTCGAGTGGTCATCGCAATCTCAGCGGCGGTCTCTCGACAGATGTACTCTAAATTAGGTATAATCAAAGCAATATATGAAAAAGCAATTTACAGTTTTTTTACTGAGGTGGTTACTTAATTCGTTTGGCCTATGGGTAGCCGTTCGGTTGTTTGGTACCGGTTATCAGTCTGTACAGATTGATAATGCATTTGCGGTTTTCCTGCTAGCGGGGCTGATATTTTCAGTTATCAATAGTATTTTACGACCAGTTGTTATTATCCTGGCATTGCCGGCCATACTCGTGACTCTCGGCCTCTTTACATTTATCGTGAATGGCCTCATGGTGTATATCTCACTAAAGCTCGCGCCTGGCTTAAATATGACCTTTTGGTACTCGATATTAACAGGTATTGTACTGAGTTTGATAAACTATATAGTAAGTAGCCTACTAGAACAACACTACGATACATTGCGAAAGGAAGCATAACAACATGGATTTGGGAACAGTTCTTCAATACACAACATTACTTTCAGGAATTCTTATGATTATTTCCATCTTGCTCCAGCAGCGTGGGGCAAGTCTAGGTGCTGGGTTTGGTAGCTCGGGCGAGCTGTATACAACTCGTCGAGGTCTAGATAAAAGTCTATTTGAAGCAACCATCGTATTAGCCGTAGTATTTGTACTTTCAATCTTGGCCGGACTGCTACTGCCAGGCATAACTGGGTAGGCGGGGTTTTAGTGACTGACGAAAAGGGCACGTGGAAACGATTTCATCGTTTGAAGTTTGATAGTCGTACCATTGCAAAACAAGCCAAGCAGGCAAGTACGCGATCTTCGCGTCACGCCCGTAAATTTGTGGTAGCAAAGCTTAGTTCGCTCCGTAACGCACGACGACATATTATTACCTGGCTTGTGATTGTAGGTGGCTTGATAGGCGCAGTTGCTTTGCAAACCATGTGGTATCAACAGGCCTACCGAACAACGGTTTGGGGCGCTTCTGGTACATATGCCGAGGGTGTACTGGGGCCTATCGACACATTAAACCCACTGTATGCTACAACTGATGCCGAGCTATCGGCAGCGCGGTTACTTTTCTCGTCATTGTATCAATATGACAAAACAGGTCAGTTAGGCGACGATCTAGCAACCAGCACTAGTATTAGCAAAGACGAACGCAGCTATACCATTACACTACGAAACGATGTGAAATGGTCTGACGGTAAACCTCTAACAGCTGCCGATGTGGTATTTACTGTTGATCTAATGAAGTCGCCTGATGTACGATCGGCCATGCAAAGTAGCTGGACTGATATTACAGCAACGGCTGTTGATGCATATACTGTTCGTTTCGTGTTGCCAGCACGCTATGCGGCGTTTTCACATGCGCTCACATTTGCAGTGTTGCCAAAACATATTCTCGACTCGGTCCCTGCCGCAAGCATACGGCAAAACACGTTTAGTATTAGCCCAACGGGCAGCGGTCCATTTACCGCTCGACTATTGCAGCTTGCTCCGGGTGGAACGCAGAAAATTGCGAATCTTGTTGCCAATGAAAAGTACTACCGAGGCACGCCATTGCTATCACGGTTTACGCTGCATGCCTACGATTCAAGCTCTGACATCACTAATGCACTACTGGCAGGCGAAGTAAATGCAGCCATTGGTACAGATATTGTAAACAGTAAAGTAACGCAGTCATTTACGTCTCGAACACTTCCAGTCAACAGTGGTGTGTATGCAGTATTGAATACATCTTCGGACAAGATGAAGGATATCAAGTTGCGACGAGCCTTACAGCTAAGCACTGATACGGCGAAGGTTCAAAAGGCTGTTGGCTATAAAACACCTGCATTGTGGCTGCCATTTGTCCAAGGACAGCTCTATGGTTCTGGCATACCAAAACCACCACAGTACAGCACAGCGCAGGCTACCAAAATGTTGAAAAGTGCTGGCTGGAAATACGATACGCAACAAAAACTATGGCGTGACAAGGCAAAACAACCACTCACACTGACGGTAGCAACGGTCAAGAACACTACGTATGAACGCGCCGTGAACGAGCTTGCAAGACAATGGAAGGCCATAGGCATTGATGTAATAGTAAAAACCTATGACACGAATGACCCAACTCAAGATTTTGTGCAACGTGTTTTGCAGCCCAGAGAGTATGACGTATTGGTGTACAAGCTTGAAATCGGTGGTGACCCAGATGTGTATGCCTATTGGCACTCGTCGCAAGCCAGCAGCTTGGGGTATAACTTTTCAAATTATCGAAACGATATTAGCGATGACGCGCTAGCCAGTGCGCGTGCACGAAATGACAATCGTTTGCGAAACGAGAAATATAAAGATTTTGCCAAGCAGTGGCTTAGCGATGTACCCGCAATTGGGCTTTACCAGCCAGTCGAGCAATATGTGTTTGGCAAGAGTGTTCACCCAGAGCTTGGTGGTCAGGTTTTGTCGGCCGCCGCCGATCGATACAGTACCATATTATACTGGTCGGCAAGTCAAGAAACCGTTTACAAGACTCCGTAGAAGCGGTATACTAACACAGGTTTGCAAGGTGTAATTTTGCCGCTTTGTATAGCTACTTGAGGACCTTCAAGCGAGCAATACCAGGCAGTGCCAAGAGTACCTTACAAATTAAATTTACATGCACTGGTGGCGGAATTGGTAGATGTGAGAACTTCCTGTGGAAGTTCGCAAGGAAATTTCCGATGAAAGCTATGATTTCATTCGTGAAATTTTAGCTTGAGGGCCTTCAAGCTAGCAATACCAGGCAGTGCCAAGAGTACCTTACAAATTAAATTTACATGCACTGGTGGCGGAATTGGTAGATGTGAGAACTTCCTGTGGAAGTTCGCAAGGAAATTTCCGATGAAAGCTATGATTTCATTCGTGAAATTTTAGCTTGAGGGCCTTCAAGCTAGCAATACCAGGCAGTGCCAAGAGTACCTTACAAATTAAATTTACATGCACTGGTGGCGGAATTGGTAGACGCGCTAGCTTGAGGGGCTAGTGATCATTACGATCGTGGAGGTTCAAGTCCTCTTCAGTGCACCAAAAATAAAGACCAGGGTTTATCCTGGTCTTTATTTTTGGTCTATTTTTTGAGGTGTGAATCTCCACGAAATTTGCTTTAGCAAATTTGCCGTGGAGGGTCGTGTAGTGCAACGCAGAAACAAAAGCAGCGAAGCTATTTTTGTTTCAAGCAAGCGGAGGAGGCTTTAGCCGATAGTCCTCTTCAGTGCACCAAAATTGGGATTTTTCCAGAAATATCGCTCACACGGGCGATTTTTTCTTTAGCAATTTTTAATTCCTGCCATAAGCAAAACCCACTTTCTGCCTCTTTCGGAAAGTGGGTTTAGGCTAAGGGTTTTTGTTGTGTAAAACAGGTTAAATCCAAAGATTTTTTGACAAATCCTCAAAACTTTTCGTTTCTCTTAAAATATTCCGTTTTGCATTTAACCTTGAGATTTGCTCTTTCAAATCATTTAGTAAGGGTAAGTTACTGGAATTTTCTACTTGCTTGTCATCGGATGTTTTGTCGATGCGGCTATTGGGAAGATACTGGAACACTACATCACGTTTTGAAAAGTAGCACGATGTGTGTCGTACTAGGCGATGTTGTTGTAAAAGCTCAATTTCATGCCGAAGACTCTATTATCAGTACTGATTCGAAGTGGAACTTACTTATCTCAAGCTGTGGCGTAAGGTCACCATTTAATCTGTCAATTCAAGCAGGCTCAGCGCAGCAAGCAGTCCAGCGTTCTCAATTTTTCCATCACGAACAAGAGATTTGATGTCATCCAGACTCATCCATTCGCTTTCAATAAATTCCTCGTCATCTTCTTGGAGTTTTTGCTTTTCTAGGTCCTTGCATAACACAACATACTGTTTCCTGTCCGATCTCCGATTGTTCAGGTAAAAAGATCCGATGACTTTACACTCGCGACTTATATATCCAGACTCTTCGCTTAGTTCACGATTGGCAGTCTCAATAATATCTTCTCCGCTTTTCGCTGCGCCACCTGGTAGTTGATAAAGAACCTTATCTGGTGGGTAGCTATACTCTTGTTGTAGCAACACCTGCCCATCGACGTTGATAGCAAGTATGGCAACGCTATGGCTAGTGGCTGGCTCCTCGCGTAAGTATTTGGCCTGCTTGCCGTCTGGCAATTCAACAACATCCTCAACAATTTTCATACGCGGGTGATCAAATAGATATTTACGTTCTATGAATTTCCATTTACGTATCATTCCATTGACTATAGCAGATAGCTGATATAATAATCAGCTTTTAGCATTCATTAGCCAGCCGCTTTCCGCTAATAAAAGAATTTCGCGGCTGTGTGGGATCCTTGAAAAAAGCAAAGAAAACGACTGGCTGGGCGCATGCAGGCAAGTCCGTCCGATGCGCCTCAGCCAAACTCTTGCATATTTTCCCCAGCCAATCTTCTCTTTTAGTTGAAAGAAGTGTTTTCTGGTTCTGCTATAGGTTAAATGCTAAGAGATTTTGCAATGTTAGTAAAATCGTTGATTATTTCCTGAGGATAGTCAGCATTTATTAGAGATTGAGCACCAGGAATAACTTTGTACAGATGAATATACAGGCTCTTTCCACTTAGCTGCAGATAGCAGTTTTCGCCTGTAGGTTTACAACTACTCACAAATAGAACTGTCGGAGTTTTCAGAACACTCACATTAGTTCCTGAACCCGTTTTGACTGACGCAACAGTTTCAATTCCTTCTGCAACTCGTTGTTCCATGAGGTTCCTATTGTACTTATCCGAGCTAGCGTCTTTTTCTATAGATGAGCTGATTAGGTATTTGTCATTTCCTACGGATTTTACGATGTTATAATTTTCATAAACTTTCTGCACAGACCAGCCACTAGGCAGTTGCACGGTAAAGAACAAGTCCTTAAATGTTTTACCGCCTCTGGTTTGATCATTTGGGTAAATTGAAATTTTTGCTGCACCTTTTGGCTGCTCCTCTGTACCTTTCGACTCTTGAGTCTTTTTTGCTTGCTCACTATTCGTAAGCGCAACCTCATTATTTTTTGTATCTTTCTGTCTATCAAAGAAAAGCCAACCAACAGCCACAACTAGTCCAATAACAACTATCACAAGTAGTATTTCTATTGCCCCAAATCCCTTGTTGTTTTTCTTCATGTTCGCACCCTTTTCTTTAGTTCGCATTAAATATTCCAAGTTAATTATACTACACTGGCGGCTTTTACGAACTAAAGAGTCCGCTGTAAGTGGGTAGTCTTTCGACGGCCCATAACCTTTCGAAATATGACCACAAAGATAAGTGCTTATGACGAGGATTACCTCGCTAACTATAAATGGACTACAATACATGTATGTCTAAAGAGTCTGAATTGAACAAAACCGCTTTACTACAGGAAGACATTGATTACTATATAAAAAAAGCCGGTTTAGTAGGATATAGCGGTAGTTACACCGAACTAGGTGGCGGTGAGTTAAACGATACATATGTGCTACACGGCGATGCAGAAGATGTTGTGTTGCGTATATCAAAATACCCTGGCAGAAGCGCCTTACGACGCGAAGATCAAGCATTGCAACTGCTACAGCACGTTCCTTGCGTACCCAAGCTTGTGTACTTCGATAGTAATGACCAACACCGTGGCAAAACCTGGATAGTAGAGACGCTTCAGCCCGGACAGCACAAGAAAAGGCTCAGTGTACAACAATTTCGATCACTTGGTCGTTTATTGGCTAATGTTCATCAGGTTCAAATTGATACAGCATGCTCTAGCCCTTGGAGTGTAGTTATCTCGAATTGTGATCGTTTTGGCGATGAGGAGTACCTGCTAAATCACCCCGATGAGCGTTTACGTCATTACTTCCACTCGATTAAAGAAGAATCTGCCAGATTTGATGTACGTGTAAAAAAACAATGCTTGCGTCATTGCGACATCACCCCCGGTAATACACTAGTACACGTAACGGATGTTGCACTGATAGATTGGGAGCTGTCAGGCTTTGGAGACCCAATGACTGATTTTTCTACAGGATATTGGTCGGATATAGAGCTTAATAACGGTAGGTGGAGACAGAAACTCTCTGATGGTGAGCGTGAGGCACTTTACCAAGGCTATACAGAAAACGGTGGAGTTATTGATGAGCAGCTGGTATTATTTTATGAAATTTTAGACAAGGCAGCAGCTGCTTCGTATCTTTATTGGCGTCTTTATACTTCTGATTGGCAAAAAGACGATTCTGCTGAACGGCAATATAAGCTCGATTATGAAAAGATTATCGAATCACTAAATAGGGCACTTACGTAAGCCCTTATCTGGTCATGTGTTAGTTTGGTACTAAAATAGGTTCTAGCGCAGGCATAAAACTTCAGCGTATTTTGTCGTTCGGACAGCAAAATACCTAGCCAAAGTCGTGGTGTATAATTATCCCTACGATGAAAAAACACGTCCAAGTAGCAAATAAGTTTTTAGGCTCTGGGAGCCTATTGCTTGTAGGCATCTTGTTCGGCTTGTCGGGAGTTATGGCAAAGTATCTTTCAGGTAGTCTCAATCCTTATCAAGTAGTCGAATATCGTTTTGCAATTGCGCTTTTCACAGCGCTGGTAATTGTTGCTGTTTTACGTAAAAAAGTACATTTTGGCGATCACGACAAGAAAACACTTGCGGCCTTTGCTATTAGTTTTCCGATTTCTGTCATACTCTTTACCCTAGCGATTTTTAATACGTCAGTCGCATTGGCGGTATTTTCATTTTATATAGCTACGCTTGTTTCTTCGTTTGTTCTGGGCCGACTATTTTTTGGGGAACGCATACACATACATAAGCAAGTAGCGCTTGGGCTTGTGCTACTCGCTATCTTTGTATTTACTAGTCCATTCGGTGCTTCAACGCTTGATATTGGGTTTGTGTTCGGCTTACTGTCTGGCGCCGTACAGGGTATTGCAGGTAGTTTTCAAAAGAAACTTAGTAGTGCAACCGACAAGTTAAGTTTGCTCGTATTTCAAACGGTGTCCGGTATGTTGCTTACGGCAATTATCTTATTTGTATTACAAGAACCACTTGTAGTCTCATTGACTAGTTTTGAATGGCTAGTCGCCATCATATTTGGCGTGAGTATGCTTGCCATTAGCTATCTGTTTCTTGTTGGCTTTAAGTATACGAATCTTAATACCGGCAGTATTATTGTATCGAGTGAGCTAGTCTTTGGCCCATTGTTTGCGCTACTTTTACTAGGTGAAGGGCTTGGAATGCACGTCATTATCGGCGGTATTCTGATTGGTGCAGCTACAATATTTGCTCATATTGCCGAGCCCCGCAAAAGTGAAGAATAATCGTAGTAAGTTGCCGCAGTTATTTACAGTTACGGGCTGCTGCTACAACAAAGCAGTATATAATAGTCTTATGAAACTTGTTTTGTGCTCAGAGGGATTTCACACAGCAACCATAGTAGACGCATGTGTGAGGCTAGTCGGTAAACCCCAAGATCAAATCTCGGTCGGTATTATTAATGAAGCGTTTGCGGTTGAAAGTGGTGATAAACGATGGGTTTTAGATAATCTCAACTCTGTTCCCAAGCATTTTAGCGCAGAGATTGACATTATAAACTTACTCGCACTGTCGATAGAAGAAGTTGAAGCTCGATTATCCAGCAAAGACATTATTTTTGTAGTAGGTGGCGATACAGACTATTTAATGAGTGTGTTCAAAAAAACAGGCTTCGACAAGCTACTGCCTAAACTGCTCGAAACAAAAGTATACGTAGGAAGTAGCGCGGGCTCAATGGTAGTCGGTACGCGTATATCAACAGAAGCATATCGGCTGATGTACGGGGAAGATAGTAACTGGGACATTGATCAATATCTCGATTTTGTTGACTTTTCGATAATGCCCCATCTTGACTCGCCTGATTTTCCAAATAGAAAAGAAAGCCTACTAGAGGCAGTTGGTAGTTTTGAAGGTAAAGTGTATGGACTGCGTGACGATAGTGCGGTTGTTACTGAGGGGAGTGATAGTACCATTATCGGCAGCAATCCAATAATCATTGAGAGCGGAAAACTTTTATAGATATATGACTGCGCGGAAAATCGGAATATGTAGCGGGACGTTCGACCCTATTCATGAGGGTCATGTTGCATTTATCGAAGCCGCAATTGCACACTGCAACCTAGACGTAGTGTATATTATTCCCGAGCAACAACCACGAGGCAAGCAACATGTTACGGCGTTTGAGCACCGAGTTGCAATGGCACGGCAGGTAGAATCTGCTCGTATACAGGTACGCACGGTGCCAGCCAAAAATGTAGGGCTGCAAGAACTAGAGGCTATGATTACGAAGCACGACCAGCTGTACTTGCTGATCGGTACAGATGTTGCGCTGTCATTAAAAACCTGGCCCGATTTTGATCGCATACGGCAATTGATGCAATTTGTCATCGGTATTCGTTCTGATGCCGATGCAACACGAATTCATACGCTAATGGCACACCTAGAAATTGCGCCAAGTCGCTATAGCTGCATCAAAACTGACAAATGGGAGCAATCGTCATCTCGCATCCGGGCGTCTCGCCGGCATACAAACGAAGATATCGAGAAATATATACAAACCCACGCGCTCTATGAGGTATAATAATACAAGTTGGCGCCTTGGCCGAGAAGTTAGGCACTGGTCTGCAAAACCAGGTAGACGGGAGCGTTACCCGTAGGTGCCTCCATGTATAATCCCTTGTTTGGGATTATTTTTTTATAATTTCGAATAACTCTGGAAACTCTTGTTGTAAAAAATGTCCGCGGTCGGTGAAGACATGGCTAATAGCATTGGGTAAATCTGCCTGGAACTTTGCAAGTTCGCCAAATGGTACGACAGGATCGTCTGTACTGTGAAACAGATGAATTTCAGATGCGCTTGTAGGAAGGTCGCTTGCTGACGTAATCATAAAACTACCAAGATCTTCATACGTTTCGTCGTTGTACCCACCAGCTACAAGTAGCAAGCGCTTCACGGGCGTTGCAAGTGGGTATTCTTGCAAATATTTTGCAAGAAACATTACGCCAAGACTGTGGCCTATAATTTGAATATCATCTGAAAAAAATGGGATAAGCTTTTCAAAAAATATTTTCCATTCATCAAATACGGCGTTGGCGCTATTGGGCATAGTTGGGTAAAGGACGTCCCAATCTGTCAGTTGATCAGAAAGTCGCTCTTTCCAGCGCAAAGAATGAGTAATCTTTTCATAGTTGATCTGCTTTTTCTCGAGCGCTTTTCTGTATGCATCGTAGCTCGAGAAACTAGTACCACCATGGATTACAAGAACTTGCTTCATGGCATAATTGTAGGTGAATGCGCATAGGGTTGCAATGTTGATATAGATATGTACTTTATGGATGGTGCAAAAAAAGCGTAGATGGTAGAATACCAGTAGAGCTGAGCAAAATAGCTATGTGTGATAACGTTGTACGTAATTACAGTACTCATAGTCATGTACCTTACGAGAGTTAAAATTTATATGCGCGGGTGGCGGAATTGGTAGACGCGAGGGACTTAAAATCCCTTGACCAAAAGTCGTGCGGGTTCGATTCCCGCCCCGCGCACCAAGCATAAGTATTATCACCTCAGTCATTTTCATACCTTGAATGCAGCATACATTGCATTTTTTTATTTTGTATGATATACCATACATTACGACTCGTTATGGGTTGAACGGCCTTATGGCTAAGGAGGATTAGCAGCTCACCTGCTAACGTAGTTGGAAGGATGGCTGTTATGGCTACCCAGCGCATTATCAACGGTCCCTCTCGTTGGGATATCATGCTTAGCTTCTTCGAGGACAAGCCGATCACTTTTACTCTCAAAGAAGGCGTGATTGTCAAGGTTTCCAGCTTGTTCTGCATGTGGAACATGGCAGGCTACGAGCCCCTTGTGGGAGAAGTCAACCAGTGGGACGATGCAGGGAGGGCTGGACTGTCCGAGTCTTACTTGCTCCGAGGTTTTGTCGGTCCCGACTATAAGCATGGCTTCATCGAGTATCATCTACGGTCACGCACGGGTCTCTGTATCGTCCTGGAAGACCATGACCTGCCTGACGAGTACGGGTTCCTCCCCGACTACTGGTCAAAGGCCATGGGGATCGAAGACGGTAACTACAGCTAGCCCGCCCTTACGACGTTGAGTCCGCTCCGTCTAGGGGCGGGCTCAACCAATTTTAAAGATTATCAGAGTTGCGAAGTATGTCGGTGAGGGGGCACCAAAATATCGAACAAATAGCAGCGAGCATGGCTCGTTTTTTGTTACTACATACAGTATAATAAGATTGAGAAAGAAAGAGATTTTAAGGAGGTATAACGTGTTGGGTATATGGATTGCACTTGGTGTTTTTACAGTTTTGGCCTTGTTTGTTTGGCTTACATACAACAGTTTGGTGCGGCTAAAAGTTCGTGTAGAGGAAGCATGGAGTGATATTACAGTTCAATTAAAGCGACGAGCTGACTTGATTCCGAATCTTATTGAAAGTGTAAAAGGCTATGCGGCTCATGAAAAAGAAGTGTTCCAAAATGTGACTGAAGCACGGGCAAACGTACTAGCAGCCACTACAAAAGGTCCTGCTGAAACTGCCAAGGCAGAAAATCAGTTCGAGGGTGCATTGAAAAGCCTATTTGCAGTCGCTGAAGCGTACCCGCAGTTGCGTGCAAGTGAAAACTTTCAACAGCTACAAAATGAACTTGTTGATACTGAAGATAAAATTCAGGCTTCGCGTCGTTTCTACAACTCTGGTGTTCGTGATTTGAATACAAAAATTCAGCAATTTCCTGCAAATCTACTCGCGAGTATGTTTGGCTTTAAGAACAAAGATTTCTTTGAAGTTGAAGACATGGCAGCTGTTGAAAAGCCGGTAGAAGTTAAATTTTAGGCAAGAGTAGGGTACATGTACAAAGCAATTGCTACGAATAAACGTAATACATTTTTTATCATGTTGGTGTTTATCGGCATGGTTGCTGGCTTGGGATACATATTTTCTGTAGTATATGGCAGTACAGGTATATTTTGGGGTACCTTGGTCGGTGCGGCAGTGTATGCATTGGTGCAATATTTTGTAGCAGCCAAGGTAGCACTTGCGGTCAACGGTGCCAGGGAAATCCAGAAGAAAGACAATCCAAGATTGTATCGTATTGTAGAGAACCTCGCGATTACTGATGGCATGCCGATGCCAAAAGTCTACATTATAGACGACGCGGCACCAAATGCGTTTGCAACAGGACGTGACCCAAACCATGCGTATGTCGCGGCGACACAGGGGATTTTAGATCTTATGACCGATCGCGAGCTTACTGCAGTCATGGCCCACGAGATGGGGCATGTAAAGAATTTTGACATACGTGTCATGATGATTGTATTTGGTTTGGTAAGTGCGATTGGTTTGATTACTGATATGTTTATGCGGTTAATGTGGTTTGGCAGCAACAACGATGAGCGGGATGTGTCACCAGTTTTTATGATAGCGGGCATAGCCGCCGCAATCATTGCGCCGTTTGTTGCGTCATTAGTACAGCTTGCGGTATCGCGCCAGCGTGAATATTTGGCGGATGCAACTGGTGCTATGACAACGCGCGACCCTGATGGGTTGGCCGATGCATTAGAAAAAATCGGGCAAGTCGGTTCGGGCATGCAACGACAAAACAGCTCGACGGCACACCTATTTTTTGCAAATCCTTTGAAGGGCCAAAGTATTGCGCGGCTTTTTAGTACACATCCGCCAGTTGAAGAACGAATTGCTCGGTTGCGTTCAATGAATACGAATTTCTAATAAAGTTTATAATTATGGCAAAACTATCCACCAAAAAATCCACGCGAAACAAGAAAAAAGCCACCGTTGTATCAGTTATTACGCGAGTGTTCAAAAAGAACATTCTACGTCCCATTCAGTTTTTTATGCAGCGTCGACCACATCGTAGTTTTCGCGTAACTCGCCGCCGCGACTATGTTCGTTCGTTGGCATTGCCTGGCTACTTTGCGTTTACTATCGAAGTTATGCGGTTGCTTTGGCGTCATAAAAAACTCTTTATTGCACTTGCACTACTATATGCACTACTAGGCGCAGTGCTTGTGGGTGTGGCGTCACAAGATAAGTATAGCCAGATTGCGACATTGCTCGATAACACAACCAAGAGTTTCCTTACGGGAACTTGGGGGGAGATCGGAAAAGCTGGATTGCTACTTGCGTCTGGAATTGGTGGCACATTTACACCACAGTTAAGTGAGGGGCAGCAAATATATAATGGCTTTTTGATACTTATGACATGGCTTACGACAGTATGGTTGCTACGAGCAATTTTTGCGGGTCGGATACCAAAGCTACGCGATGCAATGTACAATGCAGGTTCGCCGATTATTGCAACGGTGCTTGTGTTCTTGTACATCATTCTACAAAGCGCACCGCTGGTATTGGCAGTTGTTATTGTATCGTCTATTAGC
The DNA here is from genome assembly GCA_018060465.1 of Candidatus Saccharimonadota bacterium. Taxonomy (GTDB): domain Bacteria; phylum Patescibacteriota; class Saccharimonadia; order Saccharimonadales; family Saccharimonadaceae; genus UBA1020. The sequence goes on from JAGOVX010000009.1 coordinate 20,172, forward strand.
TCATTGACTGGCGCTATGTCTATGATGTTTTGGCTCGCTGCACTGCTACTGGCTGTGCTATCGCTCTATTTTATGAGTGGATCATTTATGGCGCTCGTTGTTGTGACTCTGCCAGGAATGTATCCATGGCGGGCAATTCGTGCGGCCGGTGATTTGGTTGTTGGCCGACGCGTGCGTCTGTTGTTACGGGTTGCGTGGCTGGCGCTTACTATAGCTTTTATTTGGGCACTCGCTATTATCCCTGCGATTTTACTTAGTCGTGGCCTTGTAAAATTGCTGCCGGCAATCGCATCGGTTCCGCTTATTCCCATAGTACTATCGCTATCAACATCCTTTGCAACAGTATGGGCCGCAGCCTATATTTATATGTTGTATCGAAAGGTAGTGGGTGATGATGCAAAACCCGCCTAGCGACACAGTGCAGCGCGTAGCGAAATTACGAAGTCTAATAAATGAGTATCGCTACCACTATCATGTATTAAATGATTCAACTATGAGTGAAGCTGCTGCGGATAGCTTAAAGCACGAATTATCACAAATCGAAGCAGCATATCCCTCGCTCGTTACGCCAGATAGCCCAACGCAGCGCGTGGCTGGTCGGCCACTTGAAAAATTTCAAAAAGTTATGCACGTCACGCCTATGATTAGCTTGAATGACGTATTCAATCGAGATGAGGTGGAGGCGTGGGTTACGCGAATTGACAAGTTGTTACCAGGTTCAAAACACGAGTTTCTTTGCGATATAAAAATGGATGGACTTGCCTGCGCATTGATATATCAGGATGGCAAATTGGTGCAGGCAGTCACTAGAGGCGACAGCCGTGTTGGCGAAGATGTGACTATGAATGTGCGTACGATTGAAAACGTGCCACTTTGTTTGCGTGATTCTGACAAATACGAATACTTGATGCATGGTCGAACAGAAATTCGTGGCGAAATAGTCATGTACAAACGTGACTTTAAAAAACTAAATGAAATGCGGGCTGCAAACGGTGAAGCACTTTTCAAGAACCCGCGTAATTTAGCAGCCGGAACAATTCGACAGCTAGACCCGCGCCTGGTAGCAGAACGACCTTTGCATTTTGTGGGATATGATATTTTGCGTGAAGATGCCGACGATATTCCGACAAATGAACGAGGCTATGATGCACTCCAGCAGTTGGGTATAACGACGAGTGGACAAACCCGTGTGCTGGCAAGTATTGATAGTGTCATGCAGTATGTCGGCGAGCTAGAGATAGCAAGACAAGCTTTGGTTTTCAACACAGATGGCTTGGTGATAAAAGTAAATAACCGTGTACAGTATAGTGAACTTGGTGTGGTCGGAAAAAGCCCGCGAGGTGCTGTTGCGTATAAATACCCCGCAGAGGAAGCAACGACGATCGTAAAAGATATTGTTATATCAATTGGTCGTACTGGCGCAGCGACACCCGTAGCCGTATTTGATCCAGTGAGCGTGGCCGGTACAACAGTCCAACATGCAAGCCTTCACAATGCCGATGAAATTGCGCGTAAAGATATTCGTGTGGGCGATACGGTGATTATTTACAAGGCCGGTGATATTATTCCGCAGGTCGAACGTGTTTTGGTAGAACTTCGACCAAAACATACCAACGTATTTGAATACGAAACCGAACTCGCACGGCAGTACCCAGAGCTTGAATTTGTCCGGCCAGAAGGCGAAGCGGTGTACCGCGTAAAAGGCGCCACTGGCCCGCTGCTTCTAAAGCGTGCGCTCGAACACTTCGCCAGTAAAGGTGCGCTGGATATTGATACTTTGGGCGAAAAGAATGTCGTGGCGCTAGTGGATGCTGGACTAGTAGCTGACCTAGCCGATATCTACAAACTTACCAAAAATGATTTGCTGGCACTCGAACGCTTCGCCGAAATTTCGGCCAACAAGCTGATCGATGCGATAGGTGCAAGTAAAACGCCATCGCTTGAACGCTTTGTGTATGGGCTTGGTATTCGTCACGTTGGTGTACAAACGGCGATTGATTTAGTACATCATTTTGGTTCGTTGGTCGCACTGCAGCACGCAGCTATTGATGACCTGCGAAATGTCGATGGCGTCGGTGAAGTGGTTGCCGAAAGCGTTGCTGCGTGGTTTGCCGACGACGACAATTTGCAGTTGATTGACAAATTTACCTCACTCGGCGTAGTGCCGCATTTTGAAATAAAAACTGGAAAATTAGTCGGCAAAAGTTTTGTTGTCACCGGCACACTTGAAACAATGGGTCGTGACGAAGCGGCTGAAAAAATCCGCGTGTTGGGCGGCACCTTTCAAACAAGCGTCGCCAAAGACACGGACTATTTGGTGGTTGGTGGCAAAGTCGGTGCCAGCAAACTAAAAAAGGCCGAACGTTACGGAACAAAAATCATTAACGAGCAACAGTTGGTGGAATTATTATGATCATATCATTATTTGGGCCTGATGGAGTTGGAAAAAGTACAATTTCTCGTATGCTTCAAAACGATGACTGGTTTGTTTTTAGCGGCACGGGAGTTTCAAGCTGGCCAGATACAACGTGGCGGGATGAGTTAAACGCCGCTGGAATACATGAGCCGTCATACGAAAGTGATGACCATTTCATAGAAAAGATACGACGATCACATGAACTTGCACATAAGCTCGAACGTCAGTATGACCGAGTTGTCATAGATTCAGACCCGTTTCATAAAACACTGATGCATGCATACATGAATGGAATAGATAGATTCGATGAACTGTATAAAGTAGCCTATCCCGCAGGAAGTGACAAAAATGACGTACATGTACTCATTTATTTGGAAGGTAACGATGATGACGTAAGTAAAGAATTGCAGCGACGTATACACAAGCGCGGCGCAGAGCATTTTGACCCAAAAAGTGTACAAGATTCTCAAAGAATGATTCGTGCATGTGAAATTATCTTTGAGACGCTTGTGAAAAACCAACAAAACGTGTACAGACTAGATGCGAGCGATACCGATGCATACCAAAAGTTTCTAGGAGCCGTATGAACATATATACCATCATTCGACTCTCTGAATTGTTGGGAGAAATGGGTAATGTTCGGCGTGGCACAAAACTACCAAATGGTGAGTTTGAGTCTGATTCGCATCATAGTTTTTCGTTGGCATTGATTGCATATTATATTGTCACCGCACATTGCCCAGAACTCGATGTTAATAAGGTCGTACTGTATGCACTCGTACATGATCTTTTGGAAATAGTCACAGGTGATGAAGATACGCTGCACTATACGCCAAAGCAATTTGCGCAAAAACACGAACGTGAAAAGGCAGCACTTGCTCAGTTTAAGGATATGTTCGCAACCTATCCAGAGCTAAAAGATGCCATGCTTGAGTATGAAAAACTTGATACGCCTGAAGCCGCAACGGTATTTGTGCTTGATAAAGCATGCACAACGTGGACTCATTTTTGGGATAAGGGCGCCTATGCGAAAGAACGTAATATTGCAAATTCAACGAAGGTAATCGAATGGGCCGATCGCCAGCGTAGTAAGTTTACTATGCGATTAGTCGCAATGCCACCACAAAAAATATTCGACATTTATGAACAATCATTTGAAGCATTGAAAGGATTGTATGAAGACTAAGCCACTATTTGTTACGGGCAATGCGCACAAAGCAGAGCATATGGAAAAATTGCTGGGCATTGCGATTGATCACCAGAAATTTGACTTCGACGAGATTCAATCAAAGCATCCCGAAGAAGTGATCGAACATAAAGTACGCCAAGCGTATGGCATCGTGAAGCGGCCAGTGTTTGTTGATGATTTTTCATTTTGGTTTGATGATCTAAATGGTTTACCTGGGCCGTTTATAAAATACTTTATTCAGGCTGATGATTCGCTCGAAAAATTGTGTCGTTTGGCAGATGGTTTGTCGTCACGACGGGTAACAGCACGTGCCTATTGCGGATACTATGATGGCACAATGCTAAAAATTATGTACGGCGAGCTAAAAGGCGAAATTACCCAGCATCCACAAGGCGATGCACCGTATGCAATCGGTACAGATTTTGTGTTTGCGGTTGATGGCTGGGGCGGGCGAACGCGTGGTGAATTAACACAGGCTGAATACGAGGATGTATATGGACAAGTGCGAGCGGTTGATAGGGTGCAAGCATTTTTTAACGCGCAAGGCTATGAATAATCTACGTCGCACAGCTATAGACAATGCATGACAATAGTTGTATAATTTCATGATTATGCCGATGTCTGAACAGGATGCCTTTAAAGTACTGAATGGAATGTTTCTCGACACGCCTTTAGATCCTCTGCGTATTTCACCAAACGAGACTGTTACGCTTACTCACGGCCCTGAAGCTGCGGATGATTGCGCAATTAGCGAAGTGAGGATTGGCAAGGATACTTTGCTAATGGTTCAAACAATTGACTTTGTAAGAGGAAAGGGCTTTGAGCTATACGAAAAAGGCTATTTGACAGCCTATGACTTGGGGTGGTATGTCGTTGGCGCAAACCTAAGTGATATCGCTGCTATGGGCGCATTGCCACATACTGTTCAAATGGTAGTTCGATATCCAAAAGATGCAGATGCGAGCGAATTTAAGCAAATAATGAAAGGTGCCAATGAGTGTGCCCAAAAGTACGGAGCACATATAAGCGGTGGTGATACAGGAAGCTATAGTACGTCAGTGTTAGCAGCCAGCGCGACAGGATTTACATCACCGGATAGATTGCTTACCCAAAGTGGTGCAATGCCTGGCCAGGATGTTTGGTTGTCAGGGCCAACAGGTTTGGCAGCTGCAGCACGGTTGGCTACGAGTCTAGATGGCATTACGCCGCAAACTACAACTGACTACGAGGAATTGTTTAAGGTATGGCGTAGAGTAGACCCGCAAATTGGCGCAGGGCGAGCTGTCACTAAAGTCCAGAGCGTTGCTGCAGGAACTGACACATCAGACGGCTTGAAGGTGGCACTAGAGAATATCGCACGAAAGAGTGGTGTAAATATAGCTGTTGAGCAAGAAGCAATACCTATTCACCCTGCGGTAAGGCGGGTTGCAGAAGCATTAGGGCACGATGCGCTAGCTATAGTATGTGGCAATTCGGTAGATTTTAGGCTTCTTTTTACGGCAGGTGAAGGTAATCGAGCACAAATTTCAGAAACGTTTAGGAAAAAAGGTCTTGCGGAACCACATCGAATAGGTAGCGTGTACGAAGGTGAAGGGGCTGCGACATTCTATGACGGTAGACCGCTTCCTGGTGAGATTGAAACACACGTCGCATAAAACTTGGTATACTACGGTATAGGGGATATATGAATCTACAAGTAGGCGTAAAGGCACTGATACAAAATGAAAATGGGCAATATTTATTTATGCGTCGCAGTGAACGTATGGGCAGTGAAGCAGCGCCACATTTGGATATTCCTGGTGGTCGTATTGACCCTAGCGAACCTTTAGAAGCAGCCTTAAAAAGAGAAATTAACGAAGAAACGGGCCTTGAGCTACAATCCATCGATGCGCTATTGGCCGCCCAGGATATATTTGTTCCGTCAAAAGAATTGCACGTTGTTCGCCTAACCTACGCTGTTAAAGCGAGCGGCACAGTGCAGCTGAGTAGTGAGCATGTAGAGTATGTATGGGCATCATTCGACGAAGCAGCGGCTATCGGCATGGACTCGTATATAAAAGAGGTAGCAGAGAGCGTGGCTAGTGCTTGAGCGGTGAAAAGTGTATGATAGAGCTATGAGCGGGGGAATTGTTGCTCACAAGCTAGTCGTAGAAAAGCAGAGCCATACCATTTTAGATTCGCTGACGTTTGAAGTACAGCCGGGTGTATTGACTGGTTTGATAGGCCCTAGTGGCGCTGGAAAAACTACTCTGATGCGAGTAATGGTGGGGCTACAAATTCCTAGCCGTGGCACATTAGTGATAGACGAAAAACCAGCAGGAGACAAGGCCTTACGTCGGGCGATTGGGTATGTGACGCAAGATCCTGCAATTTATGATGATTTAACAGTAGAGCAAAATTTGCGCTATTTTGCACGGCTATTACAGGCCGACAAACACAGTGTAAAACGAGTTATTAAGGCTGTCGACTTGACAAAGCAAACGCATCAACTTGCCGCAACGCTATCTGGTGGACAGCGCGCGCGTGTGAGCTTAGCAATCGCGCTACTCGGTGACCCTGATGTGTTGATATTGGATGAGCCAACTGTAGGTTTGGATCCTGTATTGCGGCATAGTTTGTGGAAACTTTTTCAAATACTTGCCGATAAGGGCAAAACTATCATTATTTCTAGCCATGTCATGGACGAAGCCGAGCGCTGTGAAAACGTGTTGTTGCTGCGCGGTGGCGCACTATTGTGGGC
>JAGOVX010000042.1 GCA_018060465.1 Candidatus Saccharimonadota bacterium
GCTGTATCTTCCTCGGTCTGCTCGGCGGCTTCATCAACACTCGACAAGTCAGTTTTGTACTGGTCGAGAATATGCCGCACCCCAGCCTCTGATGCCATAAAAACCTTGATAGGTCGTTCAATACGACTTGCCAGGTAGTCGACGGCCTGTACATTGTTTGCGTCGATCATAGCCACTGCCAAACGGTTTTGCACTTCCGCAAGTGGCACAGCCATAAATCGTTCCGCGATATCACTTGGCAGCAAATTCAATATTTTTTCATCTATCACACTGTTGCGTAAATTCACGTACGGCACGCCCGATACCTGCGCCGTGGCATGGGTTAACAGCTCATCATCGACAGACCCTTTTTGTGTCAAGATTGCCAGCACCGGCTGGTTTGTACTGGCTGCTTCTGCCTTGGCGCCATCAATAGCCGAAGACGCTACCAAGCCTTCGTCAACCAATAGGTCGAGTAATTTTTCTTGAAGTTCGGCAGTGAGTAATGACACCTTTAGTCAACTCCTACTGACTGCTCGTCGAATCGTTACCAATTGTTACGTCAACAGTAGGATTTATTGCAGTCGTACCATTAAATATTTTTGCATCAGGTTTCGTAACATCAGCAGTATACTTTTCAATCGTCTGTACTTGAACGGCTTTGGTTGGCGCTTTCAGCATAGGAATAGCGCTTACTACCCCATATGCCAGCAGCACACTCAGTGATGCAATCAGAATTATCATTGCGATGTCAGATTTTTTCACGGCTTTACCGCCTTTTTGTTTAATTGTACCGTTGTTTCAGGCAAGTAGTACGTGCTCACTTCAACACTCATAGCAATCTTGTTGTTCTGTTGTTCAATAGAGACTTTGCGCACACTCACAGGGCGAATTGAATCTTCTAGATTGCTCAGTACCTTTTTCAACGCCGTGGCGTTACCCGATGCCACACTCACACTAAATCGAAATGCTATCTCGCTTACATCAGGCTGAGTTGACACAGCCTCGCCAGCAATCGGGCTCAATGACTCTAAGGAAACGCCATCAATGTTCAGTAGTTTTTCCTGCAACGATGCGCCGAACGCTTCAGAGTTTGCTGTAGCTGGCAACGCGTCCAGCACTACAGAAATCGGTTCTGCATCCTGTGCATGCGGTGTCTTCACTAGGTTTTGATCGGTGTTTATAACACGCACATTTTCCTTTAGTGTATCGACAATCTGGTTGTTCTTTTTCAGGGTATCTGCTGTCGTGTTCTTTTCTGCCAAAATCTTTTGGTTGAATACCATTCGATTGAACAATGACACTCCTACCACGCCTACCGTTCCCACCAGCGCCGCGGCGATCGCAACCCATATAAACATCATGCGTCCTGCATTTTCTATTTGCTGGCGTTTGCGTAGTGCAACTTGCTTGTCGGTGGCTGCCATTAGTTACTACCTCCTGCGCTTACAGTCGTAAACAAACTCGTCGGCACGCCTACTGCAGAATCTGTTGCGTTCTGCTTGTTTGGCGCAACAATACGACCACGCTCTGATGTTGGCGCAAACAATTCGTTAGGATACGTAAACGATATCATAAAGTTTAGTACACGTGTGCCATCACTGCTTTCGCCATACCGCTGATCACCGTTCACGATATCACTGGCAATATGAATGGGCTCAGAAGCCTTTGTGTCGCCAGCCTGTACATAGCTAAATGTTGTTTTGCTAATTGTCTTTTTAAACGCTTCCAGCGCTGGATAGCCGCTTGCCGCCTGGCCTTCAATATTGATACTGTTATTGCCCGAGTCTAGCTCGATGTGAGATATTGCAATGCTGCTACTGCCTGTAGGTACAATGGTAGTCATGATGTCAAACAATCTCGATGAAAGCAGCTTGCTATTGTGAAGCGACGACACGGTGTCGAGCTGTTTTTGTATCGTCAATGTTTTTGCAAGGTCTGGTACCCGCTGCAGCTTTGCAGTCTCGTCTTTTATCGAATTGTCCGCCAAACTCATCGCAACTGATTGCACAATAAACACATACGAGGCAAGTAGCGCCACCAACGCACCCGTGATAATCGCGACCGACATCGACAATGATATTACGCCCAAGCGTTGGCGCTGTGCTCGTAGAAGCTCTAGTTTTACATCTGGTATCAGGTTTACTTCAATCACTATCGGTTACTCCTTTGAGCCAACCCAACTACTGTCGCAAATTCATGCAATATTGGTAGTAGCTGCTGTTGATCGCCCTGTGATATGCGTACTTTTTGCCATGGGTTAGCCACCTCTGCTTTTACCCCAGTCTTTGCGGCCACATACTCGCCAAAACGCGGTACACTACTAGCGTACCCGGCCAACAAAATACCGCCTACTGGAGTATTGGCATAGCGAGTTTGGAAAAATTTGATCGATTTCGTAAGTTCACTGGCAAAGCCATCAAGGGTGCTTTCCAATGCATGCAACACCTGGCCATCAAGCCTATCTGGTGCTAGCCCAAATTTCAAAATAAACTGACGAGCTTGGTCTTCCTGAACATTCAAATTCTGTACGATTGCCTTTAGCATAGTATTAAGGCCAGTAGGAATCGTTCGCACAAGCCGCGGCGCATCGGCGAATGTAATAGCAATATCGGTAGATTGCTCGCCCATGTCTACTATCAGACGTGCGTCAGCAATCCCAGCTGGCAGCAACGAACGCACCATCGCTATTGGGTCTGGCTCTGCTGCAACTACATTCAGCCCCAGGCCTTCTACAAATTCTAGCCTGTCTTCTGCATATGCCATGGCAGTGCTTGTTATTAGCACCTCTTGCTGTTTTGGATCATGCAATGATTGACCTAATAGTTTCCAGTCTACTTTTGCTTCATCTACCGACATAGGTATGTATTGATCTACCTGGTATTTTATCGTGTTGCGTAGTTCTGCCTCATTCATAGTTGGCACATCTATTACTGTGGTAAATGTTTTCTGTGATGGTAGCCCTATTACAACATCGCGAATCTTTACACCACTTTGGCCCAGCGCGGTCATTATTACTTCCCCTAAACGTCGACGTGCCTCTGGGGAATCTGCACTAGTTGTTTTGCTGTCTACTGGCGCATAGCCATAGTGAACAAGGTTCCAGCTATCCTGTCCGCTTGCACTCAATTGCACTACTCGCACCGCATTTGTACCAATGTCGAGTGCGAAAAAGTCGCCCACACCTTTTATTAACGCCATAATACCTCTCATTATACATAAGCAGTTTACGCTACACAAGCATTGTTTTCTCTTAAAAGCGTGGGGGCAGTTCCGTCACCATGTCAGTCGTTACTACCGAACGAGCACTTGTACCTGAAAACGCCGACAAATAGGCATCGCCACGCAAGTTAAATGTCTCGGCAGCCACATCTGCATGCGCAATATCTGTCCAGTGATGTGTACGGTACAAATATATTTTATTGGCTACCACTGGGCCATTAAACACAAGTGAGTTTTTACAATCATTCGTACTTAGTAGGTTGTCCTCGGTCATATCGACAAAATAGTCACCAGGTGGACTCTGTACAGTACTACACGTACTTATTCTTCCCTTCTCTGGGTCGGTACTCGCAGCCACCAGCCAAGCGTCTATTTGTTTTACGCCAGGGTCTATTACTATGTCATCTGCCATCAGGATAACCCGTGGTATCTGCCCTACACTGCTGTAAGAGCCCGTGTATTTTACGTCGCCTGTGATACGCAATGTGCCGCTTACTTTCACCACCACACGCTCGCCGGGGCCATAGCCACCATAATCAATACTGCTCCGTAGCGTACCTTCAGGTGCTACAACTGCAGGCGTTACTCCTTGGTAATTACCATAATAGGGCTCGCCCATATTGTCGAGATTAGCAAATGTCAGGTCACTCCAGGCAGCCTGGCTCGAATTCGTGTTGCCACCTCGTAGCCCACCACCAGTAGAAAAGTTGTTTACATCACCGTTTACCAAGGCAGCATACTCGGCCCAGCTACCGTATAGTTTGTCATCTATTTGTGTCGTACTGGTGTCTACATTGCCCATCACCTGCAGGTCACCGCCTAGCACCTGAACTTTCGGCTGAATCCCCGCTATGGCACAATCTAGGTCACTGTAGCGATACTTGGTGTCGTCACTCGCACTTTCTGTTGGATTGCCTACCCTAGTAAAGAAGCATACATAAGTGCCGTAGGGATCACCTGGGTCTGTGGGATACGCCGTAATTACTTTATCAGTATCAGGATAGGATTTGGAAATTATTTTCCTGCAACTCCCCACTATTAGATTGTCTACGGGAATCACATTACATGGATCAGCTGCTGCGGTATCACCCCCTAAGTCTCGCGTAGGATTAGAGGTATACTTTACAGCATACGTATGCCAATCATGACTATCTTTCACATCGCTCATGCCTGTGTTCTGCACACTTCCCGTCACATCCAGCCGCTCCCCAGGCGCATAAAAATCCTTCACCTCTGCTTTTGGCTGCAAATTATAGTCACAACTAACAGATCCATATACACTGTCATACGGTATCGATAAACTCAGTGTATTGTCGTGTGGGTTTAAGTTAGAATTACCTCCACCAGGTGCTTTGCCTGTTACCTCTACCCATAGCTCGTAGGTTGCGCCGCGTTCAATCACAGTCTCGTTCATCTGCAGGACATCTGTTATCTTGTCGCCCAGCGGTACACTCCAGGCCCGTCGTGTAGCGTCCCAGGTCTTACGGGCGTCAAACCAGCCTGCTTGTAGGGTAGTTGCGGACACGTACTCGTTCTTCGCAAGCGCAGTTCCATTTTTGAGTATCTTCATGTAGGTTGTGCCAAAGCCAACGTCAGGGTCATACAGCAGAACTCGTCTTTTTTTATAATCGATATTATCGGCAGTACAAGGGTAGCCAAACATGACGCGTGCAAGGGTGGTACGGTTTTTCCGTATGCCTGAATAACTACTGCCATAATGACTACGAATACCAAACTGATCACTGCTAGTACTTCCGGCAAGCGCCAGCTTCGCCGTATCATAGGGTAGTTTAGTAGACGCATGTAGTAGCACGGCATCGTAGTTTAGATTGTTGTACAGATCTTTGGCATTTGAATCACCATAGTAGCCAACTTCTATAGTTGCCTTGCTGTAGCCAGAGTCATCTTTTATCAATTGCTGGCCAGGCGCAAACGCAAATATCTTGTTGTAGAACTCACTGCTACTTCCACATATTTTACTGATCGGTATTTGGTAGGTTTTTGCGCCCACATTTGTCGTAATTTTTACCTGAACACCAGTATTGCTGCGTCGTTTTACACTCGCATCTATATCGCAACGATCATCATTGTTTACCCCGCGTGTGATTTTCAGAGCCTTGCCAGTACTACTTGTATCAGTAGCCGGAAAGTATGCAGAAAACTTATTTTTTATTACCTTTGCTACTGTCTGGTCTTTTAGATGCAGGTCCATACCGTTGGCAACTCCACCTGCTTGTGTGGTACCAGGAGTTATTAGCGTAGATTTTGGCAGTACTGGCGCAATAGCATCTGCGCGTATAGTCCACAGTGATACCACGCCAAGTGCAGCCACAGCTACTGCTAGGTAAAGCCCCCTGCTCTGTTTTTTTCTATTCACCCAGCCCTTCATTACCCTTTATTGTAGCACATGAAGTATGCCCAAATGAAACAGCGCACCCTCTTTCGTAGCTGGCTGCTACGAAAGAGGAGTGCGCTTTTTTTGTTTCAGTTGGTTCTAGATACTAGGGTACGGCAAGCCTCCGCAGCTCACTGTACCTTCCATCTGGTTGCAACACCAGAATCGTGAACACCCAGCGATGCCTGGTCCAGTACAGCCCAGGGATCTTGGTGACTCCCGGAGCTACCTGGTACGTCCAGGTACGCTTTGCACCCGAGGGCTTGGTGCGTACCACCCTGAACGTTGTCGTACTAGGTACGTCAACATTCACCAGTGTGGCCCGCACGCGGTGCAACCGCGGGTGCTCCAACTGCCCCGATGGCGTGGCAGTTGGTGGCACAGCGTCACACGACGGTACGACAACGTGCAGCGTTGCCGCTGGCACATCTGCTCCGTCAATGTGCACACTAGTTTCGTACACACCGCTACGCAGCCCCCACACACCATTGTTGGTGTCGGAGAGTTCAATCGATGCTGTATTGCCATCCATCAAACGCCTGGCGTGGTCTGCATACCCGACAATGTCTCCGGTACCACCTTCAGAGGTAGTACCAGATGTTCCCGCGTAGATGTCGGCAACATATCGATGCCCATCATCAGCAACATTCGTTGCCATGACGGTGACTGGTCGCCAGTCACCAACATTTGGGTCGGCGGTGCACTGGTCGCTCACAACGAGTGAGTACTGATTCGACGCTGGCTGCGCCGTTTCAGCGGTATTGAAAGTCACTACGAACTGAGTTTTTGAGTACCCAGAGTACTGACCGATTGGCGGGTTGTTGTTGAACACCAGGATGGTAAGCGTTGCTCGACCTCCAGAGGAGGTTGGCTCACCATAATGCAACGATGCTCCATTTTCAACAACCTCATACAT
>JAGOVX010000010.1 GCA_018060465.1 Candidatus Saccharimonadota bacterium
CTGTTGGAGTACTCAGATGAAGCTAAAGGCATGTTAAGTGACTTCAGAAATGCCTGTAACTCAAAACGCAAGGTAGTCGGGATAGAGACTTAGTCTAGTAGCTCAATTACCACTGCAAAAGTGGTATAGTATGACAGATGAGGATAGAAGATTTAGAACGAGCATTAAATGTTACAAAAATTGCCGTAGAAACCGCTGGTGATGAACTGCGTCAGCACTATGGCAATGTTGAACCAGAAGCTAAAGGCAGTGGCGATGGTGTTGCTGGTGTTGTTACCGAGCTAGATAGAAAAATAGAACGCTATTTAGCAGAAGAACTTGGAAAGTTTGACGAAGGAATAGGTTTTCTTGGAGAAGAGTCTGGTGGCGAACCAAAGCCAACAACATGGCTAGTTGATCCAATAGACGGCACTGCCCATTTTATTCGTGGCATACCTTTCTGTACTACGATGGTAGCTCTTATTGAAGATAACCAAGTTGTTATGTCTGTCATTCACGACATTGCTAATAATGACACATATTGGGCTATAAGGGGTCAGGGTGCATACCGAAATGGCGAGAGAATATATGTAAGCGACCGTCCACTTAAACAAGGATTAGTTTCCTTTGAAACTAAATTAGGCAAGCCAGAAAATCAGGACGCATATCTAAAGCTAAGTAAGCTCACAACGATATTAGCAACAGTTAACTCTGGGTTTGAGTTCATAATGATTGCGTCTGGTAAGTTAGATGGACGCATTGGTGTTGATCCATACGGCATGGACTGGGACTTTGCTCCTGGCTCACTGCTTGTAGAAGAAGCTGGTGGCATAGTGCGGAACATTGGTTCGGATACATATGATTATCACAATCACGACTACTTAGCTGTAAACCCAGTAATTTATGAAGAGCTTACCAGTGGTAATGAGGCTCTGTTCAGGCAATAGTCATCCTTGCTGCTAACAGTTCGGCTGATTGTCTCCGAGTGACCTTTAGTAGCTTATTAGTTTACGTGACACTGAATCAATAAAAAACGACCAAATAAATCTGATCGTTTTTTATTGGTCGGGGTGAAAGGACATCGCTACGCTCCTCTGCTTATTCGAAAAATGAGCAAGCTAATTTTTCGTCATTGCGCTTCGCCAAACCTTGACCTGCAAATTTTGTCATAACAAAATTTGGGTCGAAGGTTCGAGGCATTACGCGGACAAAGTAATATGACCAGCCACAAGGACTGGTCATATTATTTTGGTCGGCTCGTACGGACACTCAACGAACCTATAGCCTAGACAGATTATATCAAGTCCTAAGAAACTACGACACCTTTAAGGACAAGCTAGATAGACTACAACGTATACTCGATAACGTCGTTAAACCAGAGGGGCTAGAGCTTATAAAGTTTGTGTAGCGAGTAGTATAATAGGGGTATTATGAGCGAAAATGACGATACAAAAGAAACCGCAGTAGTGCAACCGTCAGAGGTTGTACAATTACCACCGCAACAATCGGCAACAGATACTAGCAACTGGGATAATAAAGTTTCTACCGACCCGAACGGCGAAAAGTATATTAGAACGACAGACGAGGACGAAAATTAACCGTGCAACGGGTTTATACTACCGCCGACCTAGAGAGCATTATTAAAGACTGGGACTATTGGTGTAATAATTGTCGAAACCGTACTTGTAAAATCAAAACCGAAACAGATAGGCTTGAAGTAGGTAAAGTCAGTAAAGATACAAAGTATTTGATAGTACGCACTCTGACGTGCGACCGTTGTGGCTATCCACTTGTTTTAGGGACGAACGTTTATTACAACCAGAGTAGTGGCTGGGACGCACGAGGTAGAGTTATGACAAAAAGCAACGCCACGATGTACTCTCGCTTAGACGTTATGTCGTCAGGCACTCCACCATATCAACCGCAAGAATACTTAGCTTTTACAGAACCAGTACAAGAGCAAGAATTACCAGACGGCTTAAACAAGAAGATAGTAGCCTCTTATCGTGAGGCGGAATATGCGATAGCCAAAAACAAGCCTATTGGTTCAGCGTCCGCAATTCGCAATACTGTACGTTTAATAGTCGAGGATAATGGTATTACCGAAAACAATCTAAAAGAGGCTATAAAGAAGTTGCCGTTTGATACCGAGTACGTAACAGCATTGGGCAACTTAAAGATTATTGGTGACGACACACTGCATTACGAGGAGTACAGCATAGAGGAGTTGCGACCTGCTATTGCAGTGTTGGGTTTAGCACTAAACCAACACGCAACAAAACTAGAAAATCTAGCAAAACTTCACAAGGCAGTTAGCGATAAAGGCTCAAAGAAAGCCAAAGACCAGACGCAATCTGCTGGCTAAGCCCCCCTACCTAGTGGACTGGTATTTTTAGAAAAGAGTGTAAACGCACTACCTACCTAAATATGTGTCGATGACAAAAAATCATTTGTTTTGATTTTCGCCCAACAATCAAAGCCAACTAACAGGGGTAGAATTGTTGGGATAATTTTGTTAGCAAAATAGACCCTAAGACGGCGTTTCTAGCATATCGTAAAAGGTGTTTTCAGATAGTATTTGTAAGTCCTTGCCCTTAACGATTAACTGTTCAGCTTTCTTTAGTTTGTTACTCTTGCCGTCCTTGATATTGCTAGCGTACTCTAGCGAGCCGACTATTAAATAGTTAGTATGTTTTGTGATACCGTCCTCAATATGACCGCCACAATCGACGACAAGTTGAAACGCCTGTTTGCGTAGCATTTTCTCTAGCGTACCTGTAAACACGCAATTCTTATCGTATAGAGGGTGCGTAATATCAAAGTCGGTATTTGTAGCCGTAACATCTTTTGCTCTTACTTTCGCTAAGCGAATACGGGTATTAAAGGCTTTCTCAAAATCGGCGACATTGCCGTACTCTTTAACAGCCGTATCTTGTAGGGCAGATAAAATGGCAAGAGTAACATTTGCGTCGTCTAAGCCTCTGTGTTTTACATCGACACCAAACCTAAAATACTCCGTTAAATCACCTAGTCTATGGTGCTGAATATCTTTTAATAAAAAGCGAGCAAGCCGAAGTGTGTCTATAAAATCATTTGCGAAGTCTTTATTTGTTATCCGTTTATGTGTGTCGTAAATAAAGTTAATATCAAAATTAACGTTATGACCAACAACGACATCATCGCCTAAAAAGTCTATAAAGCTATCAAGCGTATCGTTAATCAAAGGTGCGTTTTGTAGCATTTCGTCCGTAATGCCCGTCATCTCTGTGATGAACCAGTCGAGCGGTCGCTCAGGATTTACGAGCGTTGAGAAAGTATGCGTAACTACGCTGTCCCTTACCTTTACAGCACTAAGCTCAATGATACTGTCATAGACCGTATCTAGCCCCGTCGTTTCTATGTCAATAACTGTAAACGAGGCTGGAAATGTTACTAGACTTCTGCCTTTATTGCGACTGTTCATATCAGTCAATATCAACCCTAAGCTTTACATTATCGTTAGGCAAATCGTCGATTGTTTTGTCTAGGTCGTCTGCTACTTTATCTAATTTTTCAGCCATTCTATAGAGTTCATTGTTATTTACTGTTTTAGGTTTTGGCACTGCCTCATTGAAAATCTTGCCAATGGCAAAACAGTCGTATATTGCTCCGAGCCAAAGATAATTAAACGTAATAACTCGCAAAAATAGTCCACGCTTAACGCCTATGTAAAGCCTGTTTATGGGCAATATCCAAAATACGCCTAGTAAAGTTAATATCTTAAAAGTATTGAAGTTTTTCATAACACCGTCCCGTCTAATTTTTAATCCGTCAGGGTGCTTAAAATAAAAAGGACACCGTGAGGTGTTCTAAGCCTTTATCGCAACAAGCGTCCGCCTATTGTTTACACGGTGTCCTTTTTGAAGTCGGACGCCGTGAGGACAAATGCCCTACGGGTATAATCTTGTTGTATATTAAAGGCTTAGAACAGTTATCATTGTACTAAAATCCCGTACTCTTTCATATACCGTAAAACCGTTGAACCTACATACGAGGGTATAATGGTAGACAGTATGGCTAAGAGTGATAACAAAACTAGAACACGCAAGAAACAGGAGTTTGTTGCTCTTAGTGATGAGCAGTTAAAACAAGCCGAACAAGCTGTAGCTGAAAGCCTTAAAGACAACCCCGAATTGTTTAGCCTGCCAGAGAGTAGATACACGGTCGAAAGCCTAGTAGACTTCTTCGTACAATCACTAGAGGGTAGCCGAAAGATATTGCCGAAAGAGAGGCGTCGTTATGTTGTTTACTTACGCAAATCTACCGACGATGAGAGAAAGCAAGTTAGGTCGATTGAAGACCAGAGAAAAGAGTGTTTAGATTTAGCACGACGTTTTGATATTACAGTGAGACCAGAGGATATTTTTGAAGAAAGATGGTCGGCTAAAACATCGGGCAAGCGTGAGATTTTCAACGCTATGATGAACGGTTTTGAAACTGGTAAATATCACGGTTTAATATCGTGGTCGCCCGACCGTTTATCACGCAATATGCTGGAGGGTGGGCAGATTATCGAACACGTAGACCACGAAAAGATACAAGACTTACTATTTTGTACCTATGCTTTCGATAACACACCAAACGGAAAGATGATGTTAGGTATTTTGTTTGCAACATCAAAGCAATATAGCGATAAGCTAGCCGTAGATGTTGCTAGGGGTATTACGGGTGCTATACACGAGGGTAAATACGTCGGGCTTGTTAAAAAGGGCTATTACGCCGACACAGATAACGGGCGGTTTATGCCCGACGGTGTGCAGTGGCAGTTACTACGTCAAGCCGTCGTTATGAGGCTTAAAGATGGCAAAACGAACCAAGAGATAGCTGATTTTCTAAACGCCTCAAACTTTAGCTTTCGTAAAAATCAAGACGACCCGTATAAAAAGGCGAAGATGGACAAGAAAACCGTTGCTACTATGTTTACAGACCCTTTCTATACGGGTGCTTATAAGTATGGCGATAATATAGCCAACCTAAACGATACGTACAACTTCTTGCCGTTAATGACGCCCGACGAGTTTATAGCCCTAAGCAAGAATATGTCGGATAGTTTTAGCCAGAAGTTTATAGGTCGTAGTAACGTATCAAAACGGCTAGAGTTTGGCTTGTTGCGTGAGAAAGTTATTTGCGATTATTGCAGTAAAATAATGACCTTTCAGCGTTCGAGAATACAGCGAGGTAAAAATGCTGGTAGCTGGCAATTAACTTACTATTATCGCAATAAAGAGTGCATACGCCACAACGACGACGAGTCGATACGATTATATGGTAAGAAACTAGCTAAGAGCGTCAGTGCTAGGTTTATTACCGCTCATATCGAGTGGACACTACGTCATATGACCGCAAACGTCCTAGAGGCTCATAAACAGTACATTAGCCGTATTGAAAAACAAGTAGCGATAGACAAGGATATAGCAAAACGCAAGCTTATAGAGGCTAAGACGGAGCTTAAACGTCAAAAAGATATGTACTCAAAATACCAAACCTTTCAGGTTGAAGAACCAGAGACGTATAAGAAACATCACGCTGGTAAACTAGAGTTTCATCAGGCACAGATTAACGCCGTCAACGCCACTATAACAACTACACAAAAAGAGCTAGACGACTTGCGTAGGGCGTTGCCTACACGTGAGGAGTTTGTTGAACTTGTCCGTTCGTATCTTAAAACTATACTTGAAACGTCAGATTTGATTGAAGAAGACGCAGTGTACCGTGAGGTAGTGTTGAACCTACGTGCTGGCGACAATTCTGTATCTGTTATAAAGCTAAATCCACCATACGATATGATGGTGGATTTTAGCGAAAATACTATGTGGTCGGGGTGAAAGGACTCAAACCTTCGACCTCTCGGTCCCAAACCGAGCGCGCTATCAACTGCGCCACACCCCGATGTGTTGGCAATTCATGGTAGATTATAGACTAAACAGGGAAGAATTTCCAGTGTATACTAGCCAATATGAAACACATACCCTACAAAGCAGCAGATTTTACACTGTATGACGAACAAGGTCAGGTAAGAACCTTAGCAGATTATGCGGGAAAATGGCTAGTACTCTACTTCTATCCAAAAGATGATACACCGGGCTGCACAATAGAAGCGTGTAGTTTGCGTGATGCGCGTAATGACCTGGCAAACCTAGGAGCGCAAGTAGTTGGAATTTCAAAAGATGACGCAGAGAGCCATGAAACGTTCATACGCAAGCATTCATTGAACTTTACGCTGTTAGCGGATCCTTCTGGTGAAACAATACAGGCCTATGATGCCTGGGGCCCGAAAATGTTTGGTAAATTAGGCATACAGCGTAAAACATTCCTCATTGACCCGCACGGAATGGTACAAAAAGTGTATGGTCGGGTGACTCCGCTGGGCCATGGCGACCAAGTGATAAAAGACATCACATCACTCCAGGGTTCGAGCGCTGCAAAACCACATATGTAACAGCGTACAATAGCGTATACTGGATAATGACGCCTAACTACCAAAATGAAAAAAAGGAGCAGTAGAACATGTGCGGTATTGCCGGATATTACGGTTTAAATGATGTAACCTTGCTAGACGCCATGAATCAGTTACAAGAGCATCGTGGGCCTGATGGCGACGGTACCTATACTGATGGCCCGGTAGGCTTGGCACACCGCAGGTTGGCAATTATTGACCGATCGTTGGGGCAGCAGCCTATGATACTAAAAGACGGCTCGCTGGCTACTGTGTATAATGGCGAGATTTATAACTACAAAGACTTGCGCAAGAAGCTAGAGGCGGCAGGTCGAGTTTTTGTTACCAACAGTGATACAGAAATAATCTTGCACGGCTACAGGGAGTGGGGCGACACGCTATGGGACAAGCTAAATGGCATGTTTGCGATTGCCCTATACGACAAAACCGACCAGTCGCTTCGTCTTGTTCGTGATCATTTCGGTATCAAGCCTATTTACTATTCGCAGCCAGACTCAGGCCAGATTATATTTGCATCTGAAATAAAACCGCTGCTCGCAACAGGAAAA
Organism: Candidatus Saccharimonadota bacterium; assembly: GCA_018060465.1. GTDB lineage: Bacteria > Patescibacteriota > Saccharimonadia > Saccharimonadales > Saccharimonadaceae > UBA1020. The sequence continues at coordinate 7,024 of JAGOVX010000010.1, forward strand.
GTAGCGCGTGTTCCAAATGACCGTTCAATTTATAGATATCTGATGTTTCGTATTCAGGATGATGGGAGTGAAACATTCTTTAGAGATATTTCACGCGTTTGTTCTGGTGAGATGATTATTGTCAAAGATGGCAAAATCACTAAAAAGAAGTATACGTCACTCGAAGCAGACCTTGTGAAGCCACGAAAAACTGCAGCCTACGATGCAAATTCCATTGAACAATTCTCAAAGGCATTCAGTAATTCGATACTGCTAAGGCTACAAAGTGAAGTCCCAGTCGGTACGTCACTTTCTGGTGGCCTAGACTCGTCTGCGGTGGCTGCAGTCATAGCAGAGCAGTTAGCAAACAACCAGACAAAGGACGAAAGGCTTGCGTCGGTAGGCAAAAAACAAAACACGTTTTCGGCCATATTTCCAAGTTCGATCAATGATGAGGAAAAGTACGTAGATGCATTTCTAGGGCAGTACGGCGATACTATAACGTCACACAAGATTCAGCCAAAGTCTGATCAGTTTGTAGAAGATTTAAGCGATTTCATTAGAACTCAGGAAGAACCAATTGTGAGTACAGGGCCGTATGCTCAGTATCAGGTGATGCGCGAGGCCTCGAAGCACGTTACGGTGCTGCTTGATGGTCAAGGGGCTGACGAAATGATGGCGGGGTATATACCGTATTATTTTGTCTACCTTCGAGAGCTGCGTGCGGCTGGCAAATGGGGTACGCTTTTGAAGGAAGTCGTACTTTCACTTGATGTGCTGCTGCGCCTTGCTCGATTTACCATTATGGATCGCCTATCGTTTCGAACACGTGTACTCAATAAAGACGTGATTGGAAATGAGTTTGCCGAACATCACAAGGATGAAGCGTTTTCAGTTGTTCGTGACAACCTAAAGCGTCGCTTGGTGCAAGATATTTTCCATCATAGTATTCCCTCGCTTCTTCGATACGAAGACAAAAATACTATGCGGTTTAGCATAGAAGGCCGCGTGCCGTTTCTGGATAAGGACTTGCTGACACAACTATTTTCTCTGGATAACAAGGCGATAATAAAAGATGGTGTGAATAAAAGAGTTTTGCGTGATGCGATGAAAAACCGCTTGCCAGAAATGATACGCGCCCGTAGAAATAAAGTAGGTTTCACAACTCCTGAATATGAATGGGCAATGAGCTTAAAGAAAGAATTCTATACATTATTTAATTCTGAATCATTTTACGCTCGTCCCTACTTTAATGGGCCAGCAGTACTCGCGGCGTTTGAAGGCTTTATCCACAAGCGTAATGATGCCACATCGATGATGTTTTGGCGCATGATGAATCTAGAACTATGGCTACGTGAATTTATAGATACAGAAGTACCGGATGAGTCGAACCGTAAAAAGAAATCGTTATTTGTGCCTAATAGCCATAAAAAACTCGATATTACCACCACGCAAGGGAAGTATCGTCGGTTTGCGGTTCAAACCGAGCGCGTATCTGACGAAACAAACCTAGAGAATTTTATTACCAGTACTCTAGAGGGTGCCTTCAAGGAGCTCGCTGGCTATACGCATAAAAACGACATAGCCAACAAAAAGTGGTACCTATATATTAGTGAAAAGATCGTAGCAACCACACAGGGGCGATCGTATTTTATATGGGATATCGATGCTGGCTTTTGGGCAAACCTTTTGAGTCGATTTGTCAGAAAAACACCTGCAGGAATTGGTTTGGGCAGTCCATGGACAATGGAAATTGCGATCCGTGAAGCAGGCTTGCCGCGTATTCTCTTTGCCACCGTAGCAAGTGCCTTCGGAAAAATAATTGGCAAGCGTGGAGTATTTTACAATTTAGTTGGCAGTAGCGTGCGAGCCATCGATGGGCCTACCCAGTATTCGGTATTTCCTGCAAATGTGTCTGCTAAATTGCCCCCACTCGAGCCACACAAAGTTGCCAAGATGCTGGATGAGATTGTACGAACATGTGCACCTGCAGCCTATAAAGATTCGTTTGGCGGAGTAGTTGTGATTGATGCAAATGATATTGGTCGGAACATCCTGGGCTCAACCGTGGATGCACCAGAGTCTGAGCAGGAAGCAATTTTTGGCGACAATCCTCTTGGTCAGGGTCGCGAGCAAACACCGGTAGCAATGGTATTTAAAGTACAGTAAACGCTAGGTGTAGTACAATAAGGATATGCTTTTTGTGGGTTTTCTTCAGTGGTGGTACGGTGCTGGTTGGTTGCAGACAATCAAACGTGTGCAAGAAAAACTAGCTGCCACGGCAGATTACTTTTCAATTGGACTACTTTTTAAGACATTATTCATGCCCTTCCGCCAAATATCAGCTGGCAAACCGCGTGGTCCACTGGCAGTTCGTTGGCAGGCATTTGTCGACCGCTTGGTATCACGCGCGATTGGTGCAATGATACGAACGGCCATTATTGGTATCGGCTGCCTATGGATTGCGATACGAGTAGTGATAAGTGGCGTCTTTATAGTTGGCTGGGGAATTGTGCCACTTCTTCCGATAGTCGGGGTTGTGTTGATGGCTTCTGGATGGGTGCCAACATGGAATCTGTAGTGAATTATTCAAGTGAGCGAGCTCAGAAGGCGCGACTCGCCCATTTACTAGGAGAAGGATTGGTAAAACTCCTCGCCATTTTAGCAGTAACTGCAATGGTTGGAGGATTCGTATTGGTTGCCACAGGTAGCAGCTACGGCTGGCTTATTGTAGGCATGTCTGTTTTGCCAGCAATGGTAGTAGAGTGGTATAACAGTGAGCTAAAAAACCTTCCTATTCACGCAAAGAACGAGAGTGTCGATGCGGTGCTTGATAGCAAAATTTTGGGCATGTTGCCAAAGAATCCATCGCCAAAACAAATCGCAGAAACTATTTGCCAGACAAACGACGGGTTATTTTATGGGGTGAGGGCTGGCATTACACCAAATCTTTTGCGCGACATTGCTTCTGACGAGCAGTCAGCCGCAGCTGCTATTTGGCAAGATGCCAGTGCGGTACAGCGCGCAGTTGGCAGTGAACGGATGACCGCAGGCATGCTGGTATACGCTATCGTGAAGCAATTTCCTGAGCACAATGCCTTGCTGGCTCATTTGCATCTTTCGCTTGATGACATAGAACACGCAATTCGTTGGCAGCAGCATATACACGAGCTGTATAGCCAATTTGCGAAGGTACGACGAACCGGTGGAATTGCTCGGGACTGGTCGTTTGGCTATGTGCCGCTACTAAATCGTTTTGGCGTAAATATCAGTGACCACGTAGCACATGGCGGTGGACTCGCGGTTGATGTTGCATCACACTCAGACGCATTAGAAAAATTGATCGAAACATTCTCTAGCGGCGGAAGGCAAAACATTGCTCTTGTTGGCCCGGCTGGAGTAGGTAAAACAACTGTGGTGGAAGCGTTTGCGGAAGAATTGATGGATGCAAGTTCCTCCGTATCGGCAAACTTAAAATTTCGACAAGTGTTTATGCTCGATGCATCATCACTAATATCGGCTGCACCCGGCAGAGGTGAGCTTGAAGATCTAGTAACAAGCATACTCGGCGAAGCATATGCGGCTAAAAATGTGATTCTGTGCCTGGACGATGCTCAATTGTTTTTTGAAGACGGCGTAGGGTCGGTGAACCTAACAAACGTGCTGCTGCCTGTGCTAGAGGCGGGTAGATTGCGCATGATACTTACGATGGATGAGCAACGCTTTTTAGAGATCAGTCGTCGCAATCCGTCGCTGGCAAATGCCCTTAATCGCAGTATGGTGGCGCCTGCTTCAAAGACCGAAACGATCGCGGTGATGCAAGACAAGTTGCTAGAATACGAATTTAGTCGCAAGGTAACATACACCTACCAATCACTGCACGAAGCGTATCGATTGAGCGAACGATACGTGCATGATCTTGAAATGCCAGGTCGGGCGCTAAAACTGCTGGAAGCAGCTGCTGGCTACAGCGAGAATGGCTTGGTGACAATGAATTCCGTGCAAGCGGCCATTGAAAAGACGATGAATATCAAAGTGGGTGTAGCGTCGGGCGAACAAGAACGTGAAAAGCTGCTGAATCTTGAAGACCTTATCCATCAACGCATGATCAATCAAACGCACGCAGTCGAAGTAGTGAGCGATGCACTGCGCCGTGCACGGGCGGGGGTACGTAATGAAAGTCGGCCGATTGGAACATTTTTGTTTCTTGGGCCTACTGGTGTAGGTAAAACTGAGCTGGCAAAGGCACTTGCCGAGGTGTATTTCAACGGTGAAAGCAACCTCATTCGGCTTGATTTAAACGAATTTGTGCGTAGCGATGATGTTACAAAACTGATTGCAGATGCCACAAATGACGCAACGAGTCTTACGGCACAAATAATGAAGCAGCCATTTAGTGTTGTCTTGCTCGATGAGATTGAAAAAGCACACCCTAGTGTGCTGACCACCCTACTGCAATTACTAGACGAAGGCATATTGCGAGACGAAAAGAATAGAGAGATTAGTTTTCGTGATGCGATTATTATTGCGACGAGTAACGCAGGCGCCGATCGGATTCGAGAGTATATTGACCGAGGCTACAAGTTGGCCGAATTCGAGGAGCAATTTACCAACGAGCTTATAAGCTCAAATATCTTTAAGCCAGAATTTATCAACCGTTTCGACGAAGTGGTTATATTTAAACCGCTCGGTAAAAAAGAGCTATTACAAGTTATTGACTTAATGATAGCCGGCGTCAACAAGACACTAGAAGTCCAAAAAGTTCGAGTAGAGGTTTCCGAGGATGCACGAGAGTTGCTAGTAGAAAAGGGCTATGACCCACGGCTAGGAGCACGTCCTATGCGGCGTGTAGTGCAAAAAGCAGTCGAGAATACAGTTGCGAAGAAAATGCTATCCGGAGAAGTTGCACCGGGAAGTAGCTTGGCAATTTCGCGCGTAGATATAGAGCAGATTTTTAACAAAGAATCACAAGTTCTTGCTACTCGCGAGTAGTAACTATACCAAATTTTGGCACTCGCAAAACATTTTTCCGGTGGTTCGAATATAATTTCATGGTGCCCCGAGGTGGATTTGAACCACCGGCCTTAGGCTTAGAAGTCCTCTGCTCTATCCAGCTGAGCTATCAGGGCGCATGTTTGATTATACTATTTTTTCTTGGCTTTGCCGATGGGGCCGAGATGCGTATGGTGAAACCCTTTGCTATGTTTCAGGCCATAGCCAAGTGCACGATCAACAAATATATGGAATAACCATAGCAAGGTAACAAATAGTACACGATCTGAGTCAGTAAAAATAAACACGCCAGCCATGAGTGACGGGCCGACAAGGCTGTGAACTAGGTTGTAAATAAACGCGCCAACCCTTGGGCCTGAAAAGTACCCGATAGCACTAATATCAAATAGCGGAAACGCCACCAGTAGCCACCACCATGGGTAGTTACTGACTTTTACATAGAATATAGCCACCAGTACTGCGGCAAATAGGAACTCGACACTCACAATACGTTTCATCAGAACAGAATGTTTCATGCTTATGATTATAGCAGAGATCAGAATGATTAGATGCAGCCGAGACGTATTTTTCTGGGTCAGAACGCGGCGAGAAACCGAACTCGCATCTGGCTCACTGCGTTCGCTGATACGAGGTTCGTTTCGCGGCCATACCAAAGTAAAAAACCGACGTAAAGCCGGTTTTTTACTTTGGTGCAGGTGGCGAGAATCGAACTCGCATCGTTTGCTTGGAAGGCAGACATATTAGCCATTATACGACACCTGCATCTGGGGCGAACGAAGGGAATTGAACCCTCGGCCTACGGAACCACAACCCGTCGCTCTAACCAACTGAGCTACATTCGCCATGTCCAAAATACATTTGTCATTGTACCATACAGTACAGAGGTAGGCTAGAGCAAATTTTTCCTAGGGGAACCATAAAAAGACTGTGAGGATCAAAATCGACATTGCAAAAAAGAAATACGGTGATTGCTTGAAGCGCCGTACGGTGGCTATCATTGCCCAGGACGCTGCAAAGTAGCAGGGGATGTTTTGGATGGTTGTGGCGTGCCATAGATCAGCGGGGGTGTAGTAGTAGATAAAATAGCCGAACACCACTAGCCATACGATATTGGCAAATGTTTCAAGTAGTAGCGATTCAATAGCAAAAACTGAGGCGAGTTTCCATCGAGGCAGTGTGCCATATTTTTGTCGCAACGTTTGGTCAACCCAGTAAAGATGCAGGCCATACATAGTCCAAAGAACGATTGAAAAGTACGAGGTATAGGTAGCGTGGACTGGCAAGAATTGGTAATGCCACAATGGTTGATGGAACAAAAAGGTATAAATGGTTTCTACAAACACTTCGCCAAAAATGCCGATTAGTATCGCTGCGCTTATAAAACTAATAGAATTTTTATCAAGCGACAGCCATCGTCGCGCATACAATGAGTCGAGTGCGTATACCGCTATAGCAACGCCCAATGTAACCAACGAAACTGTGTAAAAATTTTCCATATTTATAGATCTGAGACGGATTCAATCGAAGCACCAATGGAATTTAGTCGTTCGGCGATGTTTTCGTAGCCACGATTGATCGAATAGACATCGCGTAATGTGGAAGTACCGGGTGCAGCCAGCATGGCAAGCAGTATCACTACTGATGGACGGAGGGCTGGAGGAGCGATCATGTCGGCTGATTTCCACTTTGTAGGACCTGATATGTACACGCGGTGCGGGTCGACAAGCTCTACTTCGGCATTTAGTTTTGACAACTCCATAAAATAGATAGCCCGATTCTCGTAACTCCAATCGTGCAGAAGCGTTCGACCCTCTGCAACTGTTGCAATCAGGCCCAGGAAGGGAAGATTATCCATGTTTACGCCAGGAAACGGCATGCTATGAAGCTTGTCTTTGGGGGCGGTGAGTTCTGACTTTTTCAAACTAATATCCACCAGCCTAGTATGCCCATTGCGAGCAGGATATTCGTCTGACAGCGTGTAGCGTAGACCCATATTTTCAAGTATGGCTAGTTCTAGTTCGACAAATTCGATAGGGGTACGTGCAACGGTAATTTCTGAACCCGTAACTGCACCAGCTGCAATAAAGCTCATGGCTTCTATAGGGTCTTCGGCAGGGAAATATTCCACATTTTTGTTTATATGACGCTTGCCGTGAACTTTTAATATAGTGGTGCCGATTCCTTCTATCTTGACGCCCAATTTTTCTAGATAAAAGCAGACATCTTGCACCATGTAGTTTGGGCTAGCATTGCGAATCGTCGTAACGCCATCGTACAGGGCAGCAGCCATCACGACATTTTCTGTGACAGTGTCGCCGCGCTCGGTTAATAGAATCGTCCGCTCGACTTTTTTCGGCACAATGGTGGCGTGATAATAGTCAGTTCCGGCGGCTGTCTCGACTTTCATGCCAAATGGAGCCAGGCCGTCCATGTGAGGTTCGACTGTGCGCGTTCCAAGGTTGCAGCCACCAGCAAAGGGCAATTTGAAGTCCGGGTATTGATGCAAAAGAGGGCCTAAAAACATAATGATAGTTCGTGTTCGTTTGGCGGCTTCTTCATCCATAGCGTCGAGTTTTAATTTGGCTGGTGGGATAATTTCTAGATCATTTTCGCCGATCCAACGAACTTTCACCCCAATACTTTCAAGTACTTCTAGAATACGGTTTACTTCCTCGATACGAGCAACGTGGCGAAGTGTCGTTTTACCTTTATTGAGCAAACTTGCACATAGCAAGCCAACCGCAGCATTCTTGCTTGTTTTCACTTCAATCGTGCCAGAAAGCTGTCGGCCGCCTTTTATGCGGTAACTCAATTTCCCTGTCCGATTTAGCATTACTAGGTTGCTACCAAGTACATCACTAATACGTACCAACATCTTAAGACTGATATTTTGTCCACCACGCTCGATACGATTTATAGCAGATTGCGACGTGCCAAGTTCCTTTGCTAATTCGGCTTGGGTCATGTCGTTCTCTGTACGAGTTTGCTGGATCAACCGACCTAGCTGTTTCTTGTAGTCACTCGCATTCATGCAGGGAGTATATCACATACGATATACCAAAAGGAAGTGCTATAATATAAACTATGGTATAACTCGTCTCATCATCTTTGGGAATATAAAATCAACTTTAGGAGGGAATGATATGAATATGCAAGATGATGTTGTTGCGAAACTAATCGCGGGTGAGGAACAGCGTGAACATGATGGGCTTGAGCTCATCCCAAGCGAGAATTATGTAAGTCAGGATGTACTGACAGCACTGGGCAGTGTGTTTACAAATAAATACTCAGAAGGCTACCCAGGTAGGCGCTATTATGGCGGACAAACCTTTACCGATCCGCTGGAACAACTTGCAATCGACCGTGCGAAACAGCTTTTTGGGGCAGATCATGCGAATGTGCAGCCACACTCTGGCGCACCAGCCAACGAAGCGGTGTATAATGCGTGGCTTACGCCTGGTGATACGGTACTGGCAATGGATTTAAGCCATGGTGGACATTTGACGCATGGCAACCCTATGACCCGCTCGGCTGGTCTATACAATTTTATTCCGTATAAAATGAAAGATATCGAAACAGGTGAAATCGACTATGAGCACCTGCGAGAACTTGCCCTACTCCATAAGCCAAAGCTAGTAATCGCGGGATTCTCTGGATACCCACGAGAACTTGACTATGCCAAATTTGCCGCCATTGGTAATGAGGTGGGGTCATTACTGATGGCTGATATGGCACATATTGCGGGCTTGATTGCCGCCGGTGTAGCTAAGAACCCCTTTGACTATGGATTTCATGTTATCACCACTACAACTCATAAAACCTTGCGTGGCCCAAGGGGTGGTTTGATACTAAGCATGGGAACGGTCGGTAATCCGCTCAAGGCACCAGAGAAAACCTTGGAAAATATACCAACACTTATTGATCGCTCGGTCTTCCCAGGCACGCAAGGTGGCCCACATATGCACACTATCGCCGCCAAGGCAGTTGCATTTGGTGAAGCGTTGAAGCCTGAGTTCAAGGAATATGCGCAGCAAATTTTGAAGAATGCCTCGGCGCTTGCCGACGAAATGATGAAGCGTGGCTTTACGCTAGTAACAAATGGTACCAGCAACCATCTGATCTTGGCTGATGTGCAAAAGAGCTTTGGGCTGGACGGCAAGACGGTCGAAGAAGCACTCGATAAGATAGGGCTAACACTAAACAAGAACTCTGTACCGGATGATCAAAATCCACCGTTCAAACCTAGCGGTATTCGACTTGGTACGCCAGCACTTACCACACGTGGGCTAAAAGAGCAGCACATGGTGCGTATCGCCGAGTGGATGAAGCAGGCAATTGATGCCAGGGATGATGCAAAAGTCCTTGAAACATTACGCGGCGAAGTAAAGGCGTTTCTAGTAGATTTTCCACTGCCATACTGATAGCGTTGCATAAAAAATAATCCGCTCGTATAAAGCGGATTATTTTAATTGTTGAACATTTTATCCACATGTGGGGGTTGCTACATTGCTACCAGTTGAAGCATTGCCCGCGTAAACGTACGCAGCCGCAGGTGTGCCTAACGAGGCATCCCAATAGCCAATACAGCCACCGCCTGTTTTTGGAACGTACTGGATAGTTTTACCGTCACCAGCTGCTGCAACAAGCTGCGCGCTGTTCACTGTGATACCTGTTGGAAGCTTTGACAAACCGTTGTAGGCGGTTAGCTGTGCAAGTGTTGGATAACCAGCAGTCGTGTCATCTGCTGCGTATGCTTCAACAACTTTTTGAACGCTTTCAGCATTAGACTTGGCTGTGCTTGCCTTTGCTCGTGTAGAAATGTTCGTATACGCCACGATAGTGATAGCAGCTAGGATAGCGATCACGATGATCACAATTAGCAACTCTACGATGGTGAAACCACGTTCATCGCGCATAGTTTTGATAGTATTCAGACTCATTTATATAGCCCCCTAAGTTATAGTTTTATATCAGTACTATACTACAGCAAACAGGTAAGCGCAAGCAGTTTAATTATGTATATTTGTACTAGTGACACGTAAAGTTCCTGAGTTGCTAATAGTGACACCCGCTACACTTTTACTCGCAGATAGCACGACGCTGATTGCCTGAGGCGAAGTGTCATCCGTCCAGCTATAACTGCTGATGGGCGTTGTATCACTCGCGTAGCGGTAATAACTCACTGCCATAGAGCTTACGTTGTCAAGAAGGTTTACGTCAGCTGCTTTGCAAATAGCCGGATAGAGCGGAATTGATGATTGTGCGCAACTAGGAAGTTGCCACGCAGGCCCGTTGCATAGGCCTGCAGCAGTAGTGCTAAGTATCGTTCTGCGCCACAGCGAGCCGCTGCGTACAGAATACGCGTACAGTACGAAGAAAGGATCATTTGCGTTAAGGGTAGGAGCTGCGCATGTAGCATCTGGCGTTGCAAGATACACTAGTCCTTGGCTGCCGGCTGCCGGATTTGTAGTGGTGGCGGGTGCTTTAATGAGCAAGGTGTTATTGCCTGCGCTAACAGTATAGGCGGCCGCGCCATTATTAGAACCTTGAGGTGCTTGGATAGGGTATGGCCCTGCAACAGTTGTTCGTGTAAAAGCCAGTGCGTAGCTGGCATCACTTTCGATGTTATTTAATGCGTTTTGTATGTCATACACCATGGCATTTTTTTCGCGGAGTCGCAGACTACCCGATGTGAGGGCAATAAGAAATACCACAAAGCCACCAACGGCTAGCACCACAATAGGCGCTATTACCATCATTTCAATCAACGTAAAACCGCGTTGTGTTTTAGTTCGTATAAATCGCATGGGACAGAACCTTTGTTGATATACCGTCATTGTAGGATGCGCTAACTGTCACTTTATAAATATCTACCTGGTCGTACACACAGGCGTAGGTGGTAGTAACAGTGGCAGTTGTTTGTAGCCCAGGGATCGTAACTTGATCACTACTGGCAGTAGGAGGGCTTGCTACGATGCATCCACCATCTACAGAGTCAAAACGAGCTTTTCGCAAATAGTCGTACACTACATTTGAAACTTTGCCTGTGATCGCAGAGTCGGTGCCATCTGCAGTAACCTGCGTAGAAAGCTGATATCCAGAGAATAGAAACACGCTACCTATCGATAACGTAATAAGTACCTCAACAGCACTAAAGCCGCTATCTAGCCGTCTCATTGGTGCTTGCTCCGAACAATCTGAATAGAATTGTCTACCTCACTACGCCAGTAAAGCGCATAGTGAGTGCAGCCACTACAGCAGCACACGTTATTCGAAACATCAATCGGTATATACACGTATTTATCATTCACAAGCGCATTGCTGATCATGGTGGTGTCGTCTGCTGCTGGGCACGACCATGTGCATGCAAGTGTCCAGGCATAGTTACCGCCTGGGTTCATAAAATTAGCAGCCTGTGTACCGGGAAAGGCCAATGTGCGATAAGTATTCGGGTATTGCGCTGGTACAAACCCACTCCTTGACGCGCCATCAATATGTAAAACTTCATTGTTACCTGGGTAATAACCCTGTGAGACATCAGGGGATGTTGCAATGGGGTTGCCGCGATTATAGCGTTGTTCTAGCCCGCGGGAAATTGCGGCAATATCAGCGCGCCGCTCGTCGTCGCGCGAGTAGGCTTGTAGATTGCGCACGCCTACAACGCCAAGCGTTAATAGTGCCGTCACAATAACTAGCGTGATGAGAACTTCAACAATAGTAAAGCCCCTATGCAAACGAAATCTACTCATACCCACTATTTAGCATAAGCGGTTTTTGTGCATGTGGCAAGTTATATTTCGAGCGGTTCCTGGGTAATAATAATACGAAATGTGTCACGTACTGCATCGATAATGGCGGTGCGGGCGCTGTCGAGATCTGCGTATGAAGTCGCTGATTCATTTATAAGCACCAAGGTATTTTTATCATGTACACGCATACCCTGTAGCAGCTGCCCCTTTAGGCCGGCGTGCTCGATTAGCCAGCCAGTGGGTACTTTGTACTGTTTATTACCAAGGTCGTATGCGGGCATGTCTGGCCAGTTTGCGTGCAATTCGCTGAGTTGCCAATCTTCAATAATTGCATTCTTAAAAAATGAGCCAGCATTGGGACGTTCGGTTGGATCTGGAAGCTTATGCTTGCGAATTGCAAGTACTGCCTCGCGAACTGCTGTGGGTGTATACAATGTTATGGAATGTTCGTCGAAATAATCTTGCACGGCACCATAAAATGGCGGTTGGGGCATTGTTTTGTAGAGTTTTATTGTAATAGAACATATACAATATCGTCCCGTGGCTGCCTCGCGGAAGATACTTGACCGGTAGCTAAAGCCACATTCTTCACTTTGTAAGGTGACAAATTGGTTTGTATGGCTGTCGTATGCTTCCAGAGAAACAAAAGTATCGGCAATTTCTTGCCCGTAGGCTCCTATATTTTGTACGGGTGCGGCACCGGCGGTACCGGGTATGCCCGACATAGATTCGATGCCAGATACATTCATCTCAACACTACGGGCTACGACGCTGTCCCAGTTTTCCCCAGCGCCAATTCGTAGTACAACATACGAGCTAGTATCTTCCAGTACTTCAAAGCCTGGAATTTTATTTAAAATAACTACTCCGTTAAAGCCTTCATCTTTTGCGATTACGTTACTTCCGCCACCTAGCATAAAAAAGGCAAGTGATTGACTTTGAGCTGCCTGGCAGGCCCGGGCGAGTTCATCTGGTGAGTGTACCTCGCACATAAAACGAGCGGTACCACCTAGTCGCATAGTCAGATACTTCTTTAGCGGGATATTCTGGTGAAAGTCCATACAGCGAGTATAGCGCAGATGGCCATGACTATGCTATAATTACCCCTGTATTTATATGGCTATGCACCCGTAGCTCAGCGGATTAGAGTACTTGGCTTCGAACCAAGTGGTCGCAGGTTCGAATCCTGCCGGGTGTACCATAGTTGAATAAGAGGCGCGAGAGCGTCTTTTTTCATCTGTTCGGGACTAGTTTGGACCTGTTTGAATTGTTCTTCAAGTTTTGGATACTTCTCTACAAGCAGCGTCAGGTATTTTATAGGCTCGAACACTAGTTTTCCATCTTGCATCAACAAGTTTTGACCTATAATCGACAGAACTTCCTTTTTCTTTAAGTCATCATCACTTTCGAAGTCCTCTTTTGCATAGCGAGCAAAGTTGAAATACTTTTCGAGTAGCTGGCGGTGTCGCTTGTTGGCATTTTGTTGGTCTTCAAATTGACCGCGTAGTACGACTAGTCTGTCATCTAGCTCCTGCTTCTCACTTTTATAAAAGGCATCGTCTACTTTGCCCTTATATAAAGCTCGCTGTAGGTCGTTGATATCACGCTCTATCTCTCGTATCGACTTCATCTGATTGTTGAGGATTGCCTCTCGATTTTTTGCCTCGTCCTCATGAAACTCATCAAGGTATTGGCACGTCCACTGAAAGAACTCGTCCATAATCGTATATTTTGATATTTCTTTACGAATAGCAGTCGTCATTTCCTGCGGCGTCATTTTGCTGACTGTCATCTTTTGGCTGCATTCACGCTTCTGGGTGCAGTAGCAATACTCGTAAGTATGAACATTACCATTCTTACGTTTTACGACTCGTTTCAAGTAAGTAATGAGACAACCACACTCGCCACATTTTACGAGTCCTCGGTATGGAAAGGGGTCATTCTTGGCAGTTTCTTCACTGGGTCGGGGTGCGTCTTTTCGGCGGATGATTGACTGCACTCGCTGGAACTCCTCTGGGGTAACCATCGGTGTATGTGTTCCCTCGACATTATTCACATCACCATACTTTATAACACCCATGTAAAAAGGCTTTTTAAACATAGCATAAACACCACTAATAGATAGGGCCTTGCCACCTCGCTTCTTTGTCTTCCGCGTTTTTAGCCCCCACTCTTTGTCTGCAATCCTTGCTATTTGGCTTACGCTGTATTGACCCGTTAATATGCAGTCCCACATCCTACGAACTATCGCGAATCGTTCCTCGTCGATGACAACAATCCGCACATCACTGGTCAGGCTTTCACGAACGTTTTTGTAGCCTATGGGTACCTTGCCTGGAAACACGCCACGCTCTGCTTTTAGTTTCATTCGCTCAGTGACAATTATCGACAAATCCCTACTGAACTGCGTGTCTTGTGCCGCGTCTATGCTAAATACGAGAGTATTTTCTTCGGGTGTGTAGGTTTTATGTTTAGTAACTATCGCTTTAATTTTGCCGTCAATAAGCATTTGCTGTATCAATCCACTCTCTTGTGGGTTGCGAGCAACTCGGTTTGATTTGTACGAGAGGATTGCGTTAATCGTACCGTTTTCAATTAGCTCAATAAGCCGCTTAAACTCAGGGCGTACGCCTGGTACTTTGGCCGACCTGCTTTCGGTTAAGATTGCGTTTGGCGCAATTCGATAGCCATTATCTTTTGCAAACCGCTTCATCGTGACTACTTGGTCTTCCAGAGAGGATACCTGCTTGTCTTCACTCTCATTTGATTTACGAGCGTACAGTCCATATTTTAGTTCTTGTAAATTAGTCATTGTAATTCTTTCTAGGCTATAGCCTTAATTATATTTTCATCATCTAATTTTCACTAGGTTCGTATCTGTTAATTTTGGTTGTGGCGGACTTTTGTTTGAGTGCGGCAAAATAGCAATCATATATACTACTGCGTTTTTGCTACACTCGTTATAGGGTAGTATTTCTGTGCGTTTCGGTCTGCTTCTCTCATTTCCAGCTCACCGCTTAATACCAGCTCGTCTATGAAGTCACCAATCTTTTTAATACCCATAGGTAAACCTCGTAACTTCGCTTGTTTCGTCAGTTGTGTCTTGGTCAGCCCTGGGCATGCGACAACTGTTTCAATAACCGTATCTAAAAACTCTCGGTGTTTCTCAGACGGCGTCTTTGCTGTCCCTATGTACTCAAATTCGCTAGCGTTTTCCTGAAATCGAAGCTCAAATGGCATAGGCTCCCAGACGTCACGATTTTTTGTCTGTATGAGTTTTACTTTTTCACTCTGGCCAACACGACTAACCGCTATGTGACAATCGGCAGAGGCTAAGATATCGGATGAACCTCTAAGGGCTTGCGCTGGATTGAATCCACCTGCGCCCTCTTTACGGTTATGATGGAGAATGAGAACCGATAGTCCTGCGTCAGCGAGCTGTCGGTAGTAATCCATCAGCTCGGCCATGTCACCAGATGCGTTTTCATCTGCTTTTTGCCCAATAAATCGCGTAAACGAGTCGAAAATGACGAGACCTACGCCAAGTGCCTCTGCTTTTTCGACAATTCCGTCTACATACAACTGGCCCATTTTGTAGCCAACTCGCGATAAAAAATGAACTCCGGTAGTATCATCAGCACCCATTTGCCTAAATCGTTTCTGCAAGCGTTCTCGTCCGCTCTCCTCGTCGATTACAAGCACGTTGGTTTGTAGCGTCTCAAAGTGTCCGAAAGCAGAGCACCCGTTTGCAACTTTGATGGCTATCTCGATGTATAGCCATGTCTTAAAGCTCCCTGGCGAACCAGACAGAATGGTGACGCTTTTTGCTGGTATGAGCTGGTCAACTATCCATGCCTCTGGCGGAAACTCTATCTGGAGGAGGTCACCAACTCTCTCGGTTAGCAGATTCAGTTTTCCCGATTCTTCGCCCATTCTCCAGAGCTCCTGATAGGTTTCTCGCGCCAAAGAGGACATGTTATTTTTCCTCCCTGCTCATTTTTTGTATCAGGCTAACGAGCCGAATCAGTGCCAGACCGTCATATTGTGCCTGTTGTTTGCTAATAGATTTTTTGAATACGCGTTTATGTATTTTCTGAAACTCTTTTATCTGTTTATCGTTAAGTGTCATGCCGCTTCTTTCGTGATAGGTTGATTATTTTTAGGCACACTTAATAAGCCCGACTGTAAAATACGGTCAGATGTTATCTAGTGCATCAAAAGCTAAACGGTACTCGACCGCCGCCTATTTTTTCGTGATTCTCTTGAACGCCTACAAAGCTACCTCAAACTTTGCTGTCATCGACATTAAACGCCGTAGTTAATTTGGTAAGTAAGCTGCTTTATCCTTTGGACCTATTGTATCTGGAAAAAATTATGCTTGCAAATACACCAATAATATTTATTTATAATAAAAATTAGTTTCTATTTTAAAGAAAAAATGGCTTCGTATCAGTAAGCGCAGATTTCAAATTGGCAAATAATAAGAATGTAAAATTATCAACAGACCACTTTTTAAACAAAATACCAAACTTATGTCAGATTTCTGAGAATATGCAAAAATCGTAAATCTTCTTTGTTGTTTCACTGTTTTTGCAATAAAACTTTATAAGAAAAACTCCAAAATGAGGATATTTTTCTAACTCGCAAATCATGTCAAAAATACTATATAATAAAAGAGCTTAAACCAATTTCCAGATTACAGCTATGCTGTTTGACTTGTGCTTTAGAATCGGCACTTGTCAAAAGCATTTTAGGCGCAAGTCTGGATGTTGGTTTAAGCACCTAGACAAGTGCCGTTTTTATTTGGAGCTTGTTTAGGCAAACTAAATCAGCCTAAAGGAGGGCTCCAATGAATACAAAAGAATCAAAACCGTGGTACAAGAAGTGGTGGGTTTGGCTCATTATCGCCATCGTACTAATCGGTGCGGGTGGTGCGGCGAGCAATAAAGACAAAACTGCTACCAATAGTGGCTCAAACAACAATTCAAGCAGTGAAAAGAAGACCGAAGAAAAAACCGAGTTCAAAGTCGGCGAGACGGCGAGATTCGATAACAAAACGATTACCGTTACCGACGTTCAACGCAACTATGATACTGGTAACCAGTTTGCTCAGCCCGAATCTGGTAAAGAGTTTGTCATCGTCACAGTTAAGATTACCAACGACAGCGACAAGACGCTCGACTACAATACGTTTGAGTTTAAGATGCAGGACTCTAATGGTGTTCAGCAAAACGAAGCCCTGACTGCGCTTAGTGAAGGCAAACTTAACAGTGGCTCGCTGGCAGCAGGCGGCAAAGTAACCGGTAAACTCGCCTACGAGGTGCCGAAGGGTGACACAGGCTTGAAGCTCCTGTATCAGAACTTTAGTTTCTTCGATAACAAGGCGATTACGTTCAACTTGCAGTAATCTCCTGAAAATATAACCAAATACCCGCTTGTTTCAGGCGGGTATCTTATGCCCTATGGCGCGTTTTAAGGCATGTATGAGCGGAGTTAGCCCAAACACGCCCAATTACTTTAATAACAGAGATGAGGACATTAAAATTAGTGTATGAAGATGTCGAGAATTGTCGAAGAACTAGAGCGACAAGGCATCGAAGTGACTTACCGGAATATCGCTATTTTTGCGGTGTTTGTTTCGGAAGAAGGATTGACTGAACGGTTACAGCTCAACGACGAGCCAGACGAACTGGCATGGCTAAACCTTTTTGAGAAATCCAAGTAATGTGGCGTTGTGCTTTGTGTTGTGAAAAGTGGTAAAATGTGTGTAATGAACAGAGTAAAAATTGTTACGTTCGCACCATTAGCTGATGCCGATAAGGTTCGTGATGCTTTAGGTCAGGCTGGTGCAGGAAACATTGGCGAATACAGCTATTGTAGCTACTCGGTCATCGGCAAAGGTAGATTTATTCCATCCGACAAAGCAAACCCCCACATTGGCACTGCAAACAAGTTAGAATTAGTCGAAGAAGAACGGATTGAAGTTGTTTGTGGGCGAGAGAACGCTAAAGTTATTATTGAAGCGATGAAGCAAGCGCACCCTTACGAGGAAGTTGCTTTTGATATTTACCCACTACTAAGCGAGGAGGAGTTATGAGAGAAAAAGTAACGAGTGAACATGCACCGAGCGCGGATTCGATATTGTCACAAGCTATTGTTGCTAACGATACTATTTATGTGTCTGGGCAAATACATAACACTCCAGATGGAAACCTCGTTGATGGTACGGTTCAGGAAAAACTTCAACAAATAATGTCGAACATTGCCAACATTCTAGAGGACGCTGGTTCGAGCTTTTATAAAATAGTGAAAGTAACCATCTATGTTACAGATATGTCTCAAATGGCAGATTTGAACAAGTATTATCCTGGGTTCTTTGCGAATAGTCCTCTTCCTGCGCGTGAAGCTGTTTGTGTAAAAGAGCTTCCACTGGGTGCTACGATTGAGATGAGTGTGGTGGCAATAAAATGATAGTCATTACAGGTGCAAGTGACGGCTTAGGTCTACAGATAGCAAAATTGTATAAAGAAGCTGGCGAGAGAGTCGTTAACATTTCTCGACGTGAGTGCAAATATGCCGACCACAACATTGTGTTAAATCTTCGAGAGGGCGAAGAAATAAAGGAAGCGGCACAGAAAATACTCGAAATTAGTGAGTCAATCACAGCATTTATAAATTGCATCGGTACATTTAGCGAAGAACGTTTTGGCGACATCACAGAAGACGAGATTAAGCGTCTCATGTCTACGAATGTAAAAGCACCGATGCTGCTAACCTCCGAGCTAATTGAGCGGATTAAACAAGATGAAGCCGATGTCTTAAATGTCATTTCAACAGCCGGAACCAAAGGCAATCCTGCTCACCCTGTTTACGCTGCTTCTAAATGGGCTGAACGTGGCTATACAAAAGA
>JAGOVX010000043.1 GCA_018060465.1 Candidatus Saccharimonadota bacterium
CCACAGAGCTACCACCCTGTACAATCTCCTCAACTAGCGTATTCCATTCACCACAATTCTCGCACTTACCAGTCCACTTTGGATACGCGGTTCCACAATTGCCACACACAAAACGAGATTTTGACTTTACCATACTACTATTATACCCTGGCTACCGCTAAAGTTTGCTAGCTGGTGCCAACTGACTATCAATGCTACGGTTCAAGGCGTCTGATTCCAGGGCAATCGCCTCTAAGTCTGCTCGAAGTTTTTTGTATCTATCGATATCAAGTTTTATTGATGCTCTCTGTGCGTTAAGTGCCGCAACTTCTGCTAGCAAGTTGGATCGTGCCTCATTGAATTGTGCCTGCGACGTAAATTGACCCTTTGTCGTCGCTTTTTGGTTGAAGCTCGCTACTTTTGACGCTACTACTGCGGCTGCTTCATTATATTGTTTCGTTGTTGCGTTGATCTTGTTTATCAGACTCGTCAGCTGCGATGCGATGCTGTTGGCACGACTACTCAGACTAGTAAACACCGCGTGAGAGGCTGTGTGATATGCCACAATTGCCGATCGATTGCTAAAATATTTTGCATACTCTTGCTGCAATAGCTCACTCACTTCGTTGAATTCTGTACCAAGTATTGAAAATAATTCATTGTTTTGTTCACCTGGCTCATTTTTACTGTAATATTTCATACGGTCTATTAATTCTTTGTCTGCCAAGCGCGCGTAATCACGCTGCAAATGTGGTGCAAGTGCATCTTTCTCAGATTGCGGCATACGCTCGTACACTGCATGAAGCAGCTCGTGTGCAGAGGTAACTTGCTCTATACCATCCAGTTTTTCATTTGTCACATCAAATACAAAAATTTGTTGCGTTGAATAACAGCCTAAAATAGGGCTATTGGCCTCTTTGCGAACACACTTGGTATTGAATGTAGACCGGCCCGATAATTCTGGACGGCTGGCATAAAAGTAGAATTTACCTTTGTCGGTCAATGTGATCTTCTGCGCGATACTCGTAATTGCGGGACTTGGTTTGAACGTAACATAATGCACCACATCAATAATAAATTGCTTGTACACCACACTAAGTATGGTCAGTGCGACTATCAGCAAAAGACTACCTAGTTTTCTATAGTTTCGTAACGGCTTATTCGTTGGTAACATCAATGGTTATGGTACCGTGCATTGCGCGTGCAGTCAACACAGAACCCTTTTCATACGCCCCCGACAACACGCCATCGGCGATTGCATGTTCGAGTTCATCTTCTATTGCACGACGTAGTGGTCGCGCACCAAATTTTTCATCGTAGCCAATTTTCATAATATATTTTTTGGCACTCGGCGTAACAACCAAGTGTATGCCTTTGTGAATCAACCGTTCTTGCAATTCATCAATCAAAATATCAAATATCTTTGAAACTTCCTTTGTTGTTAATGAATGGAACGTAACAACCGAGTCTAAGCGATTTAATAGTTCGGGACGCATGATTTTCTCTAACGCGGCATAGGTTTTTTTCTTGTTTTCTTCATGCACATTCTCTAAATGACGCCTATCTGAGCGGTTCGTAAGCGCAAAACCAAGGCTTGCTTCACGCTGCATTTCGTCGGCGCCCAAATTGCTTGTCAGAATAATAATCGTATGCGTAAAGTCGACAGCTCGCCCCTTTGCATCAGTTATTTTTCCATCTTCTAAAAGTTGCAACAGTAGCTGAAATACATCTGGATGTGCCTTTTCAATTTCATCAAACAAGACAACACTGTATGGCTGACGGCGAATCTTATCGGTCAACTGACCACCATCATCATAGCCAACATATCCCGCAGGCGCACCCAGTAGTCGGCTTGTGTTGTGACGTTCTCCAAATTCGCTCATGTCAATTTTTATAAGTGCTTCGTCGCTTCCAAAAACCTCTCTGGCCACTACTCGGGCAAGCTCGGTCTTGCCGACACCTGTTGGACCCATGAATACAAAGCTACCGATTGGACGCTTTTGTGTAGCTACTCCGCTACGGCTTCTCCGTATGGCTCTAGCAACTTTTTCAATTGCCTCGTCCTGACCAATCACTTGCTTTGCTAAATGTTTTTCAAGATTATGAAGCAAACGAGCTT
This sequence comes from Candidatus Saccharimonadota bacterium, assembly GCA_018060465.1. Taxonomy (GTDB): domain Bacteria; phylum Patescibacteriota; class Saccharimonadia; order Saccharimonadales; family Saccharimonadaceae; genus UBA1020. Next base: position 2,099 of record JAGOVX010000043.1, read on the forward strand.
CAGATTTTTGTACGCGCCTCACAGGAATACCCGTCATGATCGCCACGGCGTAGGCCACGTCATCATCGGTCAACTTGATAGGATTTTTTTGCTCATACCGCATTTTTAATTCATCGAGTTTTTGCGCGACTTGGCTACTGCGCGTTTTATATAATGCCGCACGTTCGTAATCTTCAGCCATCACTGCTTCTTCCATCTTTTCGTTCAGGTTTTTTAGTTCCTTAGTGAAGCTTCGTACCTTGCTTGGTTTGTGGCCATTTTTTACTCGTACACGAGCAGCTGCTTCGTCAATTACATCAATCGCTTTGTCCGGCATAAATCGTTCTGAAACATAGCGATCTGCCATGTGCACGGCATCTTCCAACACTTCATCGCTCATCGCCACGCCGTGATGCGTTTCATAGTGATAGCGTAATCCTTTTAGTATATTGATCGTTTCTTTCAAGCTTGGCTCTGGTACAATGATTGGCTGCAAACGTCTCTCTAGCGCCGCATCTTTTTCGATGTATTTTCGGTACTCGTCCAGCGTGGTAGCACCGATGAGATGCAGCTCACCGCGTGCCAGTGCCGGCTTCAGTATATTGGCAGCGTCCAGGGCACCCTCGGCTGCGCCAGCGCCTACCAGTAAATGAAGTTCATCGATAAACATGATGATGTTTTTTTGTGAGCGAATTTCACCCACTATTTTCTTTAGGCGTTCCTCAAATTCACCACGATATTTTGTACCGGCAATCATGGCGGCCATATCAAGCTGCACAACGCGTTTGTCAATCATATAATCTGGCACATCTTCATTTGCTATACGCTGTGCAAGACCTTCGATAATCGCAGTTTTACCCACACCTGGCTCACCTATTAGTACTGGATTGTTTTTTGTTCGTCGACTTAAGATTGTTATCAATCGTTGCAGCTGATCAGCTCTCCCAACTACAGGATCTAGCGAACCGTTTCTCGCAAGCGCAGTAAGGTCGGCTCCGAATGTTTCTAGTGCGCCACTACGTTTTGTTTTTTTACTTGGCTCGGCCTGTGTACCGGTATCATGAAATTCATTGTGCTGGCGCTCAAATAAATCCTCGAGCTCGGCCTTCAAGCTTGTCATATCAACGCCCATTTCAACAAGCAACGAAGCTGCCTTCGAGCTTTTCTGGTTCAAAATACTATAGAGAATATGCTCGGTACCTACATAATCTTGATGAAACTCGCGTGCTATTTCCCACCCCATCTTTAGCGTTAGTTTGACCGTGTCACTAAGGCTTATCATGCCGGTACTAACAATGAAGTTTTTTGGCGACAAATGAAGCGCAAGCTCGGTTCGTTCAAGGGTTACGTGTACGTCAGCTAAAATCTTTGCGCCTACTGAAGACCCTTGAGCTAACAGTCCCATTAGTAAATGCTCGGTACCTATATAGTCGCTACCATAGCCACGCGCAATAGCACCAGCGTGTTGCAAACACACCTTAGCGTTGTCAGTCAATTTGCCTATAAATTCTGTAAAGTCATCCGACATGATGCGTGCTATCCTCCATCGTGAAGTATTACAATCACTATAGTAGCAGTATACATAAAAGTTAGCACTCTAGTCAATAGAGTGCTAACTTTTATTTTTCTATGGCTTTATTCTGAAGATTCGCTGAGTGCGTCCAATAGACTATCTTCTATATTCTTCTTAGGAGCCTTTGGTTCGGGTGCTTTTGCTTGCTTGGCCGTTTCAATGTCAAGCTCATACCCAGTCAAACGACTAGCCAATCGTACGTTTTGTCCAGCACGTCCAATTGCAATTGACTGTTGGTCTTCATTCACAAAAACTTTGGCAGTCTTTGTTTTTTCATCGATCTCAACTTTTACAATCTCGGCTGGGCCTAGCGAGCTTGTTATAAATTCCTGTGGGTTTTCGTTATACGGTACAATGTCGATCTTTTCTTGGTCGCCCACTTCATTCATAACAGCCTGTACACGAGTACCGTGACCGCCAACAAACGTACCAACAGGATCTACGCCTGGAACGCTTGAAAATACTGCAAGTTTTGTACGACGACCAGCTTCACGTGCAATCGCTTTTATTTCAACAGCGCCCGTTTCCATTTCTGGCACTTCTTGCATAAACAAGCTTTCAATAAAGGCTTCGTTTGCGCGACTTAAAATCAGCTGAGGCCCACGGTTATCTCGTTCAATGTCTTTTATAAATACTTTTAGGCGTGAACCGATACTATAAAACTCGCCTTGAATTTGTTCACTTTGTGGAATAATACCAACAGCCTTGCCCAGTTCAACCCGAACAACCCGTGGCTCAACACGCTGCACAGTACCCGTTACGATACTTCCTACTTTGTCCTCATATTCTTCTAGCACAACTTCACGCTCTGCTTCGCGTAGACGCTGCAACACCACTTGTTTGGCAGTCTGCGCGGCCACACGACCAAAGCTAGTAACTTCATAAGAGTCTTCTAGTACGTCATCAAGTTTGGCGTCCTTTTTAATTTTCTGAGCATCTTCAACCGTTAGTTGGCTGGCAGGGTTTTCTACTTCCTCAACCACAGTATGCCGAACAAATACCTTGGCTGTACCTTTATTGGTATTAAGTTCTGCGCGCACATCTTGGTCTCGCTCTCCATTATCACGACGCCACGCCGCAGCAATCGCTTGTTCGATAACATCAAGTACCGTTTCTTCTGGTAAATTCTTTTCTTCTGCTATTGTACGAACCGCAAGGGTTAGTTGTTTTAGGTTTAAATCGTCCATAGTTTCCTTCCTTTTTATGAAAAAATCCGACCTGCCGGCCGGAATGTACTACCTAGTAGTATAGCAGCTTGACTAGCACTGCGCAAGTACATTTCGCATCGCGCTCATTTCAGCGCTCGTTACCCATAAGCTGTATTTCAGTTTTACCGCAATCTGTCGAGCCACGTATTGGCAACGAAATGCCTTATTTGGTGGCAGCCAACTTGCCGCATCACTATCCATTTTATCTTGATTTGCCCGACCATCAACCGCAAGTAATTCCAGTGGATCATTCGCGAGTGCCACGCGTCGACTAAACGTCAGCGCTTTTGCACCTTTTTGCCACGAATCAGACAGCGCAACAACATGGTCGATTTGTACATCATCACTAGTATCTGCACCTCGCGAAAATGCGATTATCTTGCCGGTGTATGGGTCATGCAGAGTACCTGATAGTACCTTGCAGGTTGTACTAAGGCGCACATCTTTCATATCACGACGCAATATAATGTTCCTCATATCGCAGCCGAGTATGTCTTGCCAGCCATCACCGTACTGTGCCCGGGTGTACCCTGTTTTTGCAGCCCTGCCTTTTACCTCTAGCTTTGCGAGGTCGGCCAGTGCCTGTTTTGCTTGTTGGCTTTGGCCAGTCGACGAAGGAGTAATTGGTGATAAGGTTTGTGCAGCAATCGGCACCGCCATAACGAGCAATATAATAACCAGGCCGATCAAGCGTCGCACACGATATCTATGCATACATCTAGTATAATAGAATTTATGAATACTGTACGACGACTAACTAACGATTTTATCCCAGAGCACTACGAATTAACTCTCACTATAATCCGACAAGAAAAAACTTTCCACGGTAGCGTTACAATTCACGGAGAGCTTGTCCATGATAGTATTCTGTCTCTCCACGCAAAAGAACTTGTCATTACTGACGCCCGTGTTGATGGCCAATCGGTGTCGTATAGTACAGCCGACGATGATATACTAGCGCTTTCAGGAGAAGCAGTTGTGCCAGGCGCGCGCACCGCAACGCTCGACTTCAAAGGTACTATAACAGATGCAATGCATGGTATGTATCCGTGCTATTTTGAAGATGCGGGAGAAAAGAAAGAGTTGATTGCAACGCAGTTTGAAAGTCACCATGCTCGTGAAGTATTTCCTTGTATTGATGAACCGGCTGCGAAAGCTACGTTTGATGTTACGTTGTGTAC
>JAGOVX010000044.1 GCA_018060465.1 Candidatus Saccharimonadota bacterium
GTGCTAAAGCGAGCTGGATTTTCTGAAACCAAAACAACCATAGATTTTTCTAAGCTAGGTGCGGTAGAGCGAAAGTATGTCAGAAACGGTGGAGTGCTTCTTCCTGGCGAAACGAAAGCTGAGTTAGAGATGATGAAAGTGCGTGAAGTAGCTATACTGAAGGATGTAAAAGAAAGGCTATGATGATGGAACATATACAACACGAAAAGGTACCTGGGGTAGACAGCGTGCGAATTGTTGTATGGAGTAGCGTTGAGCCAGAAAAATTCTTGGTACTTACCGAAACAGACGACCCTGAAACGCTTACGTTTGGCCCAGAAATTCATACACACCAGTGGGTTTCGCAAAGCACAATTCCTGAAAGCAAAAATTCAACACACATGGCGGCTGCAGTTGCGGCAGTATCAGAATGACATTAGAAGAAAAAGCCAAGAAAAACCTTCGGTATTATCCTGCGGTAAAGATTTTTTATAAGCGGGTTTATTTACCGATTATTGCAATATTTTATGTGTACACTATAGGATTTTCGGTACCCGAACTTGGTATATTGGCGGCATTTAGCGGGCTGATTGGCCTTTTATGTACGGTACCGACTGGGTACATTGCCGACAGGCTTGGCAGGGTACACGCATTACGACTTGGTGGAATTGGCCTATTGATCTCCAGCCTTATATTTGTTTTTGCACACGATAAATCGGCAGTTTACATAGCCGTATTGTTCGAGGCCCTCGGATTTTCGTTCCTAACAGGATCAGGCGAGGCGATGGTTCACGACTCGTTGAAAGTACTCAATAGAACCAGCGAATACTCGAAGGTTATGAGCAGAGCCCAGAGTATATCACTTGTTGGGAATGCGATTCTTATTGCCATAGTTCCGCTGACATATTCAATTGACCCAAGGCTGCCGTTTCTTATTGGTGCAGTAGCCTTTACGGTGATGATTTCTGTGACATATAAAATGCACGAAACAGTAGTGCATGCGCCAAAAAAAGTTATTCGGTGGAAGGCAGCTGATGCGTTTGCTACCATAGCGTCGAATAAATCGTTGCTAATTATGGCACTGCTGTATGGCATTGTGTGCGCTGTGTACTTTGCGTTCGATGTATTTGCGGTGGCGTTGAAGGAACTGCAATTTAATCCTGCGCATCTTGGCTGGGTTTTTGCCGGGGCTAGCTTGCTTGGCGCAGTGCTCGGCCTGGGGTTACATCACCTCAAAAAGTTGACGATAGGCCAGTATGTTTTACTTGACATGAGTATACTGATTGCGCCGTTTATCGCAGTATATTTTAAAAACATTTTTGTTATTATCCCACTCATGATGCTTAGTATTGGTTTTTGGCGATTCAGAAGGATCATTTACCAAGAGCATCTACTAAAGAAATATGAAACAACGTACAAAGCGACGATGATTTCCGCCATGGAAATGTCTGAGAATATCAGTACGCTTTGGGTGCCAATCCTTACTACCACGGCGATTGGCGCACTGGGAGTATTTAATGGATTTGGCGCGATAGCAGTTGCGATTGGCGTGCTTTTACTACCGTATAGTTACTTTGTGCGAAGGGTGTTTAAGTAGCTTTACAATACCTGTTGTCCCCGTTACAATGAAGCTAATGCTTAATAATACGTAAGGAATACGATGGATCCAAATCAGCAACCTCAACAACCCACCGAGCCAGTACCAGTGCAGCCACAGACACCGTTTGTGCCGCAGCCAACACCCGAAGCTGCCATGCAAAGTAGTGCACCCGAAGCGCCAGTACAACAGCCGAATGTGGCACCTACGCAGCAATACGCGCCTTCTTTGCAAGTTGGTCAACCTATGCAGGCGATGCCAAATACTCCTATGCAACCCGCACAAACTATGCCAGCAATGCAGCCTACTATGTCTGCTGCGCCTGCCTCGAACAAGAAAACAATTATTCTTGTTTCGGTGATTGTTGGAGTGTTCGTCATTGCGGGTATTGTTGCTGCTGTTGCTATGAGCATGTTTAGTGTTTCAAAAAAGGACTATTCGGCTGCGCTGGAACAGTACAACACTGTTTCAAGCGCAAATACGACGCTCAACTCGAAGCTTTCGATGCTTGGATACGGCGTGAGCTCATCGACTGACACAACCTTTAGCAATGATATGGCCTCAGCAAAGGACGCGCTTGCAAACGTAAAGACTGAAAATGACGCGCTCGCCAAATTAAAAGCAGTCACTATCGGTGAGGGTGCTGAAAAATACAAGATTTTTTCTGCAAAATTAAAAAGCTCGGTTTCGTATATTGGCGACCTTCTGACATCACTCGAGCACATGCGACCAGCCGCCAATGACTGCGGTGCATCAAAGACAACGGGCAGTACTATTAGTAGTATTCAGTCGAGTATCCAAACCTGCATTACCGCACTCGAAAACGTGGGTAGTCTACCAAACCCTGATGTTAAAAAGTTTGTTGATACGACGAAAGCAAGCTACACTAGCTTATCGAGCATCGTTGGAAAGATAGCCAGTATTAAAAACCCATACGGTTCACAATACGACGAATACAAGGCGCTTCGTGAAAAAATGTACGATGAAGCCGATGCAATTACAAATGCTGGGTCAGATATGCGATCAAACTTTGAAAAAGCTACAGATGAATTCAATCCAAAAGATGCAGCAGATGACCTGTCAAAGTTTTTACGTGATAAAGCGCTAGAGTAATATCAGGCTTGGTGCAGGCATGCACCGTCGCGTGAAAGTTCTTGTATACTGTGTGTATGAGCAGTCACTTACTTTTGGTTACATTTGTAGGCGTGCCAGGTTCTGGCAAAACAACATTTGGCAAAGAACTGGCAAAACAGCTAGGTGCAGTGTTTTTAAACAACGATGCGATTCGGCTGTCGATGTGGGGATCACACGAAGCAGTGCTAGCGACACATGAAACAAAACAGGCACGAGTGCATGCCAACGCACTTACCTACGGAGCGCTCGACTATGCCACCGCGCAGGCAATGCACGCTGGCTACAGCGTGGTGTACGATTGCAACGCGAATAAAAAAGTTGACCGCGCCAATATGGAGCGTATTGCACGCGAGGCCGGCGGCATGTCGATTGTCGTGCGCATACGAACACCAGAATTGTTGGCAATTGAGCGAGCTCAGCAGCGCAGACTTACAAACGAATATTTGCGCATGAAGCCAGAAAAAGCCGAGGAAGTAGTGATGCGTTTTGCTCGTGAAATTCAGGAGCCCGACGACGATGAGCGAGTAATTGAAATTAGTGGCGAAATCCCATTCCAGCAGCAATATGACTTGTTTTCAAAAAAACTTGCGGAGTTTTCGATTGTGCAGTGTTAAGGAAGTTCTTTGAGCCACAGTTGGATTTGGTACTAAAAAGGCTTATACTTGACGTATGAAAAAGCAATCTTCAACACGAGTTCAACCAGGGATACTACAAAAATACAGTGTATTGTTTATGCTCTTTATTATTTTTTGGCTTACTGCTGGTCGGTCATTGCTTGGCTCTGACGGGTGGTTATCATTGGTTATTGTATCTTCATGGGTGCCATTGCTGTTGGCGTTTACAGGTGTGCTAGCAGTCACAAGTTCTATTCGATACAGAAGAACCGGCTACGTTTTTTCAAAAACTATGAACGTGCTTTTTAGTAGTTTTCTTGCGGGTGCGTTCGTAGGTGGCTTCTTTTTGATGGATGGCGGAGACACACCCGAAAGCATTGGGTCGGTTTTTACCAAAATGACGGGCATATCTGATTTTGCGCATCCACTTATTGACGTAACTCAAAACATATGTACAGTACTTATGTGCGTTATGCCGGTGCTTATGATGGTTATGCTTATCTTTGTGTTCGTTGACAAAGGCGCCAAAAAATAACACCCCATATGAATCAAGTATTTTTGAAGGCAGTGAGTGAACGAACAAGCGCTTGATGCATTAATGCAGGAAATACTTGCACAAAACGTATGCCCTGATTTGGCATCTCAGGCAACACAATTGGTGATGGGCGCGGGAAATGCAAATGCCGAGATTATGTTCATTGGCGAGGCGCCTGGTAAAGCCGAAGACGAGCAGGGCGTGCCGTTTGTGGGTGCGAGCGGAAAGTTTTTAAATGAAATGTTGGCTGCGGCTGATATGAATCGTGACGATGTGTATATTACCAACATCGTAAAATACCGCCCACCGAACAATCGTGACCCGCTACCAGCCGAGAAAAAAGCCTTTTGGCCGTACCTACTGAAACAAATTGAGATTATCAACCCGAAAGTTATCATTACACTGGGTCGGCATAGTGGTGCGTATTTTATACCTGATTTAGTGATCTCGCGCGATCACGGTACGCCAAGAAACGTTCGATACCACGACAAAGATTTAGTCGTGATTCCTTTATACCATCCAGCTGCGGCGCTGTATAATGGCGGTATGCGCCAGACGTTGATTGACGATTTTCTAAAAACGGCGGCCTTGGTGCGAACAGTATGACCATACAAAAAAACACCATACTACAAATTGCTACGACTGTCTTGCTGGTTGCCGGTGCAGTGATTGGTATTGTGGCGAATGCCAGGATAGCTGGCCTTGCGCTGCTGGCGGGTGGGCTCGCGATTGGGCAGCTAACCCCGAGTCGTTTTCGTCGAGATATGAGCCTCGTGTTGATTAGCGTAATGGTGCTGGTGCTCACACCTGTAGGTACGGTACTTGCTGGTAATAAAGCAAGCTATATGGCTGCTGGGATGATCTTTGCGGCAGCGCTGCCGTATCTGGTGCTAAAATTTTGGTACCAAGACGAGGCGATTTTAGGCTATCATGGCTTGTTTCATCGATGGAAGTGGCGATACCTTTGGTACTTAGCGGGTTTGGCGATGTTTGCCTACTTTACGATGCCCGGTTCGATGCTGCAAAACAACATGTATTTAAATTGGGAGGTTAGTCTACAGCCGAGCAAGCTGGTGATGTTATTCATGGGTCTGATGATTGTGGGTATTTGGGACGAATGCTTTTTTATGGCCAATATACTCAGTTTGTTAAAACGACACATGCCATTTTGGTGGGCAAATATCACTCAGTCGGCTATTTTTACCTCGTTTTTGTATGAAATTGGGTTTCGTAGCTGGGTATTATTGGTTGTATTGCTCCCATTTACACTTATCCAAGGCGTTATTTTTAATAAAACCAAGAGCCTTCTTTTTATCATCAGTATTCACCTCACGCTTGATCTTATGCTATTTTTCGTGCTGATCCACACACACTATCCTGAGCTCGGCAATATATTTATAACGCTTCAAAACCATAGCTGATTGTAAACTGCACGATTTTTTGCTATACTAGGGGTACTTGAAAGGGAAATCGACCGCGCTTGAACCCTCATCTCGTTATATTATTTTGAAATTCTAAAAAACATTACCAATCAAAAGGAGCAAAGAATTTATGGGTCAAAGACGACTAGCAAAGCCGCAGGCTGACGACATATCAAAGCGGCCAGGCGGCCAAAAGAACCGCTCTGACAACACGGTATTAAACAACACTAGTACGCGTAGAGGCGAAGTATTTCGTGCTCAGCGCCGTACCTCAGAAGACGTGAATTTGCGTGCCAGCCAGCACTTGATAAATGTGCCAGTAAATAAAAGCATATACAACGGATACGGCGGGCGACAATTTAGCTTGGCTGAACAAAAGAAACAGCCGCGCACAGGTGGTCCAAAGCTACGCGTTATTCCTATCGGTGGCTTGGGCGAAATGGGTATCGGCAAAAACATGATGGCGATTGAATACGATAATGACATTATTGTGATAGACATGGGCTTCTTGTTCCCAGGTGCTGATTACCCAGGCATTAATTATATTACGCCAGATATTAGCTGGTTGGTTGAAAACAAGCACAAGATTCGTGGGCACATATTTACACACGGACACCTAGATCATATTGGCGCGTTTCGCCACTTGGTTCACCAAATTCCAGCCCCAGTCTATGGCTCAAAGTTTACGATTGGTATGCTAAAACGTACGATGGATGAAAGCACCAGCGGCTATCAGCCAGAGT
>JAGOVX010000045.1 GCA_018060465.1 Candidatus Saccharimonadota bacterium
ACGCACGATATTGTTCATGTTGCGTTTTGAGGTAAATATGAACTCATTCGCAACAAGCGCAATAAAAATACTCGCAATTAGCTGGTAAATACCAATCAAAACCAACAGGGAATAGTCATGAGTATTGCTGCTCGTGTGAAGCACGGTAGTCGTAAGGGGAACTCCTAAGTACACGCTATTGCCCACCGTTGCCGCTAAGAAAAATGCTGCCTGGTACTGCTTGCGTACATTGACGAGCTTCATAAATGCACCACACAAAATGGCATTGCCAACTACAAATGCCGTAACCCATAGCAGAGTTTGTACCACCTCATTACTTGTGATGGTGATTGAAAGAATGCTTGTGACAATCAGTGACGGCAGTGCGATATAGTACACATAGCCAATCAGCGCATCAACCCAACGATCTTTAAAAATGTCTTTTTTGCGAGCGAGATATCCTATGCCCACGATGAAAAAGATAGGCAACACTGCGTAAATAAGCGTATTCATTATGTATAAGTATATGCGGGGGCTATTATTTTATCAATCGCTCGAGCGTTTGATAGTCGTTTCGCACATTTTTTGCGTCATTGACGAGTTCATGAAGCGCTGTCAGCTCACGGTTGCGCACAATATCCATTAGGATACCTTTTACAAACATTGGCCAGCTAATACCGCGTGTTGCCGCGATTTGTACGAGGCTGCCAGTAAAATTTTTCACAGCCACTTTCACTTCTTTTGTTGGTTGTATGGGCGAGATTCGTGTGATGGCTCGCGCTGCAATAAAAAGGACAGCCCCAACCATCAAATATAGCGGAACAATTACAATAAGAAGAAGCCAAAACCACGCGCTGAGTTCTGATGCCAACAACCAAAGCAATAGCAGTACTGAAATAAGTGACAGCCACCACGTGATGCGCGCGGCAAAGAGCACTCTCCTGGCAATAGTTGCCCCAATGATTCGAGCAACGTCGACGTGGCTCATATTTCAATTACTCCAGGCAGACGTGGGCAGGGAGTAGTTGCATCAGTTATACGTCGCGGCAACATGCTGCCTAGATCTATCGCAAGATTCTGGCGACTAGTTTCTACGGCTACACACGCGCGCGTACATTTCGTAAGTTTCATAGTACTAGTATACACTCGGTTTGTTATCAAGGCTTTGCCAAACATACCAGCACGCCACCGATTCATACGGATGCCAGTTGTTTTCTAGGGCAATGCGTTTCACGTCTTCGGTAGTTGCCAGGGTTTTTAGGCCGTATAGTTTTGTTACGCCATTTCGTATTCCCAAATCTCCATATGCCAATACGTCTGGACGGGCCATACAAAACATCAAAAACATGTGCACGGTCCATTCACCGATGCCGTTTACTTTTGTAAGTTCATCAATAATTTCTTGGTTGGATGCTTCATCAAGCGCATCGAACACAATCGTTTTGTCCAAAATTTTTGTAGCCAAATCTCGCATGTATGAAGCTTTCTGTCGACTTAGTCCGGCAGCTCGCAGTTCATCAATCGATAACGCTAAAATTTGCTGCGGGGTAGGAAATTCCTCAGCAAATAGCGCCCGAAATCGCTTTACTATTGTGGCGGCGGCTTTCACGCTGAGCTGCTGTGAAATAATACTTTCAACAAGTTCTTGGTAGTAGTTGGTGTGCCTCTCAAAGTCTGGCTGTGGGTACCGAGCTAGTACTTTAAAAAGTGTTGGGTCTTTGGAAAGGTGCAATATCGCATCATTCATCAATCTCTATTGCCCCGACTGGCCGCATGTAGGTAATGCCATAATTTTTTGTTAAATTCTCCATGTGACGATCAGCTACTTTTCTGCCGGTATCGCTCAAAAGACGGTCGTGTACCGGAACTGCATAGGTTGGTTTAATTTTTCTCACGTAGTCTATTACATCTGAAAATTTTGCCCAGTTTGAAGCAATTGGGACAGCAAGTATTTTTGGTGTTTGCGCCGGAATGGTAGCAATCGTGTCGCCACCATAAAACACTGTGCTATCAATGTAATACCCGACATTTTCCACGCGTGAAAGATCGGAATGCACAAGATCATGTTCTCCAAAATACGCCGTAATCATAAAATCTCCAACAGGAAGCTCGGTAGTTGCATCAATAATGGTTTTTGGCATGTGAGAAAACTTGTCCATAGTACCCTTTGTGCCAACAAGTGCTACCTGGGGATTAGAATCAATGATTTTTTGAGTAAGCTCAACTGAAGCGTGGTCGTCATGCTCGTGGGTGAATAAAATAGCTTGAGCATTTGTTGGAATAATCAAGTCAAATGAATCTGAACCGGGATCGACAACAATAGACTGGTTATTTTTTTCAACCATGAAACACGAATGACCATAGTTAGTTACTTTCATATAACCTCATGCTAGGATCCATTATACTAGACACATGCTGCCACATGAATTTCGTGATTTTTTATTTCATCAATCCGCTCAGCTGTACCGTCCCATGCCGTGGCGTGACGATACGCGACCCTACTACGTATTGGTGAGCGAGCTGATGCTTCAGCAAACCCAGGTATCGCGGGTACTTCCAAAATTTAATCAATTTATTGCCACCTTTCCTCACGAAGCGGCGTTGGCCCAGGCGAGTCTCGCAGAGGTTCTAAGGCAGTGGCAGGGGCTTGGCTACAATCGTAGGGCAAAGTATCTGCACGACGGGGCCAAAATGATTGTACATGAAGGTCGTGGCAACTTTCCTACCGAAGAACATGCCATTCTTCGCCTGCCTGGCGTGGGTAAAAACACGTGCGGTGCCATACGTGCCTACGCATTTAACGAACCGAGCATTTTTGTTGAAACGAATATTCGCACCGTGTACATTCACCACTTTTTTGCTGATAATTTTGCTGTCGATGATACGCAGATTGCTGCAAAATTACGCGAAACAATCGATACCGACCATCCGCGCGAGTTTTATTGGGCACTGATGGACTACGGCGCACATCTAAAAACAAATGGCGTTCGCAATAATTCTCAAAGCAAACAGTACAGGAAACAGCCGCAGCTGGCCGGTAGTATTCGCGAAATGCGAGGGCAGCTTATACAGCTTCTTCTAGACAAAGGTCGCACGAAACGTAGCCTTGAGAAACAATACGAGAATGATGCTCGGTTGCTGCCAGCTATAGAATCACTTGAAAAAGACGGACTAATAATTGTACAAAATGAACATTTCTATTTGACCAAGTAAATAAAACCAGACATACTAGATACAGATGAAAAAAGTATTGTTGCTATCTGGTTTTGCGTCTCTGGGCATTCTGGTTTTACCGTTTATTTTTGCCGATCGCTCTCAGGCAGAAGTTATTATTTCTTCTGCTAAAATCGCTGCGATCAGAACTCACTGCGTAGAAAATCAGGCAACCTTGAATCAGCTGCGCCAAACCGATGCATTCTTGCGGATCAATCGAGGAAACCTATATCGTACGGTTAGTGACAAGCTAATGACTCCTCTGAATAACCAAATTACCGCCAGCAAACTTGATGCCACATTGCTAACTGCTATCACGGCAAAGTTCGATGCAGCATATAAGACGTTTTATGCAGACTACATTACCTATGATACGAATGTGTCAAAACTATCTACGATCAATTGCACCAAAGCACCCGTGTCATTTTATAATGCACTTATAGTAACGCGTGAAGCTCGACAGCAACTGGCAAAAAGTAATCAGCTTTTGGTACAGCTTGCTCAGGATTACAAGACGCAGTTTGATCAATTTAAAATGACGTTTGAAAAGGGTATGGCTGCAGAATGAACCATGAAGATAGTGGCGAGCATAGTCTTGCGGTAGAGCAAATTCAAAAGCATCGCTTTATTACGTTTCTCGTATCGAGCATCGTGCTATCGCTATTTTTGGTATACATAGCACTGAGCTTGTATCATAGCAGCGGAACATTGCAACTCGACTTGAGCCGCCCAGGATTTGACCAGGCCCGTAAAGACATTACAGAAGATACCTCAACGCTTGATGAATACAATGCCAGTGGCAGTGTGAACAATCAGTCATTGCAGCAGTTTAATACACTCTATTCAAATGCGCTAAAAGATATGACGACCATCGATGCATTTTCTAGCGGCGCACTCGATGATAAAGCGCTGCAAATTCCGTCTAATTAACTGCATCAAGTGCACGTCGGCCAATAGTAATCAGGTGCTTGTCGCGATAATTTTTCAAAGCCTCATGACTCATACCGTGTTGTCGTATAAAGTTACTCACTCGCTCGGAGCCAATGAAATGCGGCAGACTAACATAGCTCGCGCCATGCTCGTACAATTCGGCTGCATCTTGGTAGCTTTTTGCATGACAAATAAAGCTTGCATCAGGGTTGTGTCGTCGTAGAAAACGCAACGTCACTATGTTGGTACGTATGTCATCTATAGTACTAATCACCAACTCAGCCTTGGCAACATTTATCTCATTCAATAATTCTTCGTCGGTCATGTCGCCGTAGGCATGGCGGATGCCGCGATGTTCTAGGTGCTCAATAATCTCGGGATTGTAGTCAATCACCAAATAGCGCAGGTTCATATCACGAAACGTTTCAACAAACTCGTGTCCACCATTGTGATATCCAAATAAAATAACTGGATAGGTAACGCGTCGTTGTTTGACTTCCTTGACTGATTTTCGTTCAAAGATTCGCAGTTTCTTCTCGAAAACTTTGTACAGACGGTCATCATATTTCATGAGATAGGTAGATAGTGCAATGGTGATAAGGCCTACCAGTGTGATAACCGGCACGGCTGATTGTTCAACAATGCCATGGGCTGCGCCAAAAACTATCATGATGATAGAGAACTCACTTACTTGGCTCAGATGGATGGCGGCCTTAAAGCTAGTGAGCCTAGTGTAGCGCAATAGGCCCAGGCTTATCATGACAAACAGTGGCTTGCCTAGTACGACCAGTAGTGAAAGGATAAGTGCTGGCAATAAACTTTCCTGTAACGCGCCAAATGTAAATAGTTCACCTAGTGTTACAAAGAACAGCACAATGAAAAAGTCACGGAGTGGTTTGAGCTTGGCTCCCATTTCTGTCGCGTATGGCAAGCCAGCTAAACTCACACCTGCAAACAATGCACCGATTTCATGGCTCAAGCCTGCAAGTTCAAACAAACTTGCGACGCTTAACCCCCAGCCGATGCTGAAAAGGAATAATAGTTCACTCGACTTTGCAATACTTTTTGCAATTCGGGGTATGACCCACTGACTACTGACGTACAGGCCTACACCAAGAAGCAGTGCTTTGATCCCCAAGATTGATAACGTCACGGCATCACCGTTGCCACTGCTTAGCATAGCTATCGCGACCATCGCCATAATGGCAATAACATCTTCTAGCAGCAGTACGCCGATAGAAACTTGGCCGTACAATCGGTCTAGTTCATGTTTGTCGGATAGTACCTTGAGCACAATGATAGTAGAACTAAAAAACAGGGCGATACCCAGGAAGATACCTGATATATTATTGAACCCCATGGCGAGGCTTAACAGGTGGCCAGAGAAACCAACCAACACAAGCAACATCATAGAAGTAGCGAGCGATACCTTGCCGAGACTTCGTATAACACCCGCGTTGAGTCCAAGCCCGATAATAAATAACAGTAAGGCAATTCCAATTTGACTAAAGGTTTCAAAGGCATCACGCGCGTGCACTATATTGAGCGCGCTTGGCCCGACGGCGATACCAGTCAGGATGGACCCCAGAATAAGGGGCTGACGTAACACGCGCATAAGCAAAGAAACAGCCGCCGAGATGGCGATTACTAGGCTAATTTGTGTAAAAATGCTTAGTTCCATGTTGATTTTTATGCCTATAGGTTTTCTATAGCTATTGTTTCACAAAAGCGTACCATTCACAACTGGTATACTAGGGTGAATGAAACAGGCCGTAAACCCAGATGATTTTATAGTTTCTCGCAAACGGAAAAAGTATAAATTTGCTA
>JAGOVX010000046.1 GCA_018060465.1 Candidatus Saccharimonadota bacterium
TACTTACCTACAGGAAAAGGAAGGCCATCCGTATGGTCAGGTCCTGCGATATCTATTCCTACGATGCCAGAGTCCGCGTGCTTGATCGCTTTCTCGATAATCTTGCTATTTCTCACAAATCCACGCTGGTCAGCTTTTGCATCACCTGTGTTTTCCCATTCTCTCGCGATACACAGTATAACGCCCCCGTAGAGCTGGGGATGCAGCTTGAACGCTTGGCGCATACCATCAGACATGCCTTCAATAAGTTCATCAAGGTCGTACTCGTCTCCTGCGTTATGTTTCATCGGATTCGTACGAACTTCAAGCTTATCGATGCCGATACTATATGCACCCGAAAAAATTGCTTCAAATGACGCTCGCGCTGGCTCAACACCAGTTGTCAACTTGTCGAGGACGGGATGGTAGATCTCTTTAAAATATGGCGTCATCTCCCGTGGGTCATCAGGAGATATTTGAATAAGTCCGGGTAAATTACGTGAATCAATTATACGCTGCCCGCGTATGAGTATCTTGGTACCAACACGTATGTATTGTCGCCATAGCTGTTCGGGTGAAACGGATGTCCCATAGTGGCAGTGTAGCTCCGCTACTGGAAACCCAAGGCTGTTATCTTCCTTATGAATGGCTTCAATCTGACGCGCACGCTGCTCGAGTGCATGTAATTCATCGGCAATATCAGTATAGGTTTCGGGTGTTGGACGGGAGCTCATGGGCACAATAGTATATGATTGACCCAAATTTGACAAGGCATAAAAAATACATCAAAAAATATTATTTTCATGTTATTCCGCGTGGTATACTACCCAAGATATGTACAAACGAATTCTACTTAAACTTTCAGGGGAACAACTACAGGGTGATAAAGATGGCGGCTTTGACGCAGCGCGCGCTAAGTGGATTGCTGGGCAAATCAAGCCGGCTATTGAAGCAGGTACTCAGGTAGCTATCATTGTTGGCGGTGGCAATTACGCACGTGGCGCACAGCTCATGGGGGGCGGCATCGACGAGGTCACCGCTCACAATACCGGAATGCTCGCAACCGTCATGAATGCAATTACCTTGGCCGACGTATTCAATACAGTTGGGCTCAAGACGAGAGCGCTGAGCAACATAGAAATCAACCAATTTGTTGACTCATACACATACCGACGGGCGATCAACCATCTTCGCAAGAGCCGGGTTGTGATCATAGGCGGCGGTACTGGTCGTCCGTTTGTTACAACCGATACGGCTGCCGTGAATCTCGCACTCGAGCTTAAGTGTGATGCCATCATCAAAACGACCAAAGTGGACGGTGTCTACGACAAAGATCCTATGAAGTTTCCCGACGCGGTGAAATTCGACCACATCAGTTATGACGAGGCGCTTTCAAACGGTGATATTCAGGTCATGGATAAGGCAGCCCTCGGTATGGCCCTAGAGGATAAAATGACGCTTATCATCTGCGATTTACTTACAGAGGGCAATATCGCCCGCGCAGCCGCTGGCGAGCCAGTCGGCACGAGTATCAGCTAAGTGCGTCGGTGATGCTGCCCCGCCATGGGAAAACGGCGGCCGCTTCTTGTATCATCTCCCCGTGAATTATTGATGCTGTACCATCCCAAGTTACACACGCAAGCACTTCTCGGAGCCTGTCCCCTTGAGCCAAACCTTCTGTGCCTGAGATCTGGCATCTCTGTCCGTGAGCATCAACAGTTATCGAAATATCTCGAGTTGGATCGGGCTTGCCGTCTGGCAAGAAGGGCCGTGCGAGCAAGCCATACTCTGCCTCAGCGCCGTCAGGATGATGCACGTATAGCGCAACTTCGTGGGTGGCGCTTTTGCCACAGGCCACAATGCAGCGCGCCAATGCGCTATTGGCTCCTCGTATTTCAAACCCAGCACAACCAGCGTCGACATAGGCTGTTTCTAGACAGGCCAAGATATCTGGGGGGGCTTGAAGCATAGACAGATTATACAATATTGTTACGTAGTAATCAACAAATATCAGACTGAAATTATCCGGCTGAAATACTCTTGTCTCAGTACTGAAAAAACACCAGCCGTCTATTGCGATTTGGCGGAACACACGGGTCTGGAACTATACCAGTGTCTCATATTTTAACACTTTTAAGGGTAAAGTGAGACAAATGAGACACAGCAAGCCATATACGGCCGTGTCCCATTTCTTACACGCTAACTGAAGTGGCTATTTTACGGAGAAAACTTGATGCAAGCCAAATTATATGTCATGCATAGGGTGTTAATCGAACTCAGTACTATTTCAGCTACAATAGGTCTATGACCACAAAAAACCGCAACCAGATTCGAACCAAGCGATTTTACTACCTGAATTAAGGCTCATTTTATACTAGCTTACATCTGTTAATTTGTGTAGTGTTACCAAAATTAATAGATAAGCGTTATATTTATAAGTATGGAATCATTACATTTACCAATAATTATCGTAATCTTACATTTAATAAATCTCTTTTGCTTGATACTGCTCATTCGGAGTGGTATACAAATTCTATTTGATCACCCAAAACTGTACTGGACTGACGACACTAAAG
Source organism: Candidatus Saccharimonadota bacterium (assembly GCA_018060465.1). GTDB lineage: Bacteria > Patescibacteriota > Saccharimonadia > Saccharimonadales > Saccharimonadaceae > UBA1020. The sequence continues at coordinate 2,556 of JAGOVX010000046.1, forward strand.
ACGACAATCACTGGTTGCGATTTGGTAAGAAGATAATGCCCAAGGATCGTCTTTGGACATCATTGGATGAAGCCGAAGACCCAGGAAAGTTGGCTCTGCCGGGTGGCAATCACAATTTAGGCTCTGCACGACACTGGCACTTTACGATAGCAATCATTTGGGTAGTAACTGGTCTAATATATATGGGTTTTCTGTTCTTTAGCGGACAATGGCAACGCTTGATACCGACGGACTTTGGCGTGTTTTCTAGTGCCATAGATACGATGTATCAATACTTAACGTTAAATGTGCCTGCAGAAGGTGCTACTTATAACGCTCTACAACAACTTACATACGCAGGAGTTGTGTTCATATTGGCGCCACTAGCTATTATTACTGGCCTGGCACTATCACCCGCACTCGTCGCTAAGTATCCTAGTTTTTTGAAGATTTTTGGTAATCGTAGACAAGTAGCCCGAAGTATTCATTTTATTGCAATGGTAGGGTTCTCTTTGTTTATCCTAATTCACGTCACCATGGCATTAGGTTTTCATTTTTACGACAGTGTGAAAAGAATCACACTTGGAAACACAGACGTAGACTTTGCACTTGCGCTATCAATATTTTTAATGGCACTAATCTTGTTAGTCGCCTTTAATATCTGGGCGTCGTTCTTTACCCTAGGAGATCAAGTGCGTCTGCGTCGTATACTCATAAAATTCTATGTGCCGGTAGTGCGATTATTTTTTGGAAAGATGGAGTCGAATCAGAATTACAACAAAAAAGACATCTCACCGTTCTTTAGGGTTAACGGTTACCCACCTAAATCTGAAGAGTACGAAAAACTAAAGAGCAACAATTTCAAAGATTGGAAGCTTAAAGTATACGGGCTTGTTGATAATCCGCTTGAAATGTCACTCCAAGATATTAAAGATTTGAGAAAACAAGACCAAATTACAAAACATAACTGTATTCAGGGTTGGACTGCGGTTGCTGAATGGGGCGGTTTGCCAATGGGCGATATTGTCGAAATGTGTAAACCTAAAAAGAATGCAAAATTTGTCATGTTTTACTGTTATGACATAGACGACGAGGGCGATGCTTATTATGCAGGCCTACGTCTGGACGACATGTTAGATAAACAAACAATCTTAGCATACGAGATGAACGGAAAAACTTTGCCAATAGAATACGGAGCGCCAATCCGATTGCGATGCGAAAAGAAATATGGCTACAAGATGGCTAAATATATACACTCAATTGAGTTTGTGGATAGTTTTGAACATATTGGTAAAGGACGTGGCGGTCACCGTGAGGATAAAGTCTTCTTTGATTGGGAAGCAGCGATTTAGCTCTGATGTCAGCTAAAGCCATTGGTTATAATCGTCCTTCACACGCCGCTTACTTTGCACTAACAATTGCTACGCTCGCCTTGATTATTAACTTCTGGGCATGGTCGCTACTTAGCCCGCTTGGTGCAAGGTATGCCAGTGAGTTGTCGCTCAATCCATTATCGCTGTCTTTGCTTTTGGCTGTGCCGGTCATAGTAGGTTCGCTGGGACGTATTATTTTGGGCATTATAACTGATAAGTTTGGTGGGCGTATCGTGTTTGCAGTTACGTGTTTACTGGCTATGATACCCGTCTTTGCTTTAGCTTTCTCGGATACATACTCACAGCTTATCTTGGTTGCTATCTTTTTGGGTATCGGTGGCGCGGCTTTTGTAGTGGGAATTCCTTTTGTAAGCGCCTGGTTTCCGCTCGAAAAGCGTGGATTGGTGCTTGGAATTTATAGCATGGGAAATGCTGGAACTGCCGTATCGGGGTTTCTTACACCTAGGCTAGATGGTGCGATCGGCCGACAGTGGACGTACTATCTAGTAGCGTCCCTTTTGTTTGTTATGGCGATAGTATTTATAGTTTGGGGTAGAAATGCTCCAGGATGGAAGCCACCGAAGGGCTCTTCTTTTAAAAGATTCGCCTCTGCCGCAAAAAGCCGCATAACCTGGGACCTTGCAACTGTATACGTTATTACCTTTGGCGCTTTTGTTGCGTTTGGTGTATATCTACCCGTTTTACTAAAAGTATCCTACGGGCTTTCTTTGACAGACGCAGCCTCGCGAGCAGCAGGGTTTGTATTGCTAGCAACCTTGGCCCGACCAGTCGGTGGTTGGCTAGCCGATAAAGTTGGCGGCAAACATGTTATCCGGATTGTTCTAATAGCTGTAGTCGTTTTGGCTATGTTCGTAGCATTGCAGCCAACGCTGCAGTTGCGCACCACAATAGCTTATTTGTCTTTGGCATTTGCGCTTGGCTGTGGCAATGGTGCAGTTTTTGCGTTGGTTGGAAAATTATCTAAGCCAGACATCATGGGTAGTGTTACGGGAATTGTAGGTGCCTGTGGAGGACTAGGTGGCTTTTTACCACCGTTAATTCTTGGGTTTACGTATCAAAAGACGCATTCATACTCCATAGCTCTAATGATGCTGGCCCTCGGCGCTCTAACGGCTTTCTTCTACATAAACAAACGGTTTCAGGACCTGTCTACATACAAAGCGCGGTAGAACTAAGTTGCCGATAGTACAAAACTGCCCAAATGACTAGATATAGCGCTTGAGGGATCCCCGGTTGCTACATTGTGGTTCCTGATAATTGTCAGCGATGTAGCAAAAACTTTGCTGGTGAACGCATACAAATCTTTTTTGGGTAGTTTTGTTTCTTCTGAGCCTATGACAGAATTGGAGCTTAAAATTATAGAAGTATCAGACTTGTTAACTTGTTGTAGAATGGTTTTATCTCTATCACTTCCAATTGGAGGACCATCATCTAGACCTTGATGCAATAAGGCGTCCATACCATCTTCTACTTCTTGAGTATCTGATAAATCTATGTTGCCGAGGAAACGAACTCCAATGAGGGGTACTCCATCGTGTCCATCAAAAGGCCTAACCCCTACCATAATTTTAGTTGCCACAATCGGGTTGGGTATTTCGGACGCTATGATTAACGGCATCATCCCGCCAAGCTCGATGAGTTCATCTACTGTTGGTAAGGTACCCATTGAAACTTCAGCAGAAATTCCCTCAACGTGAGGTAGTTTTACTGCGGATTGCCCTTCCTCCAGGTCCCTTTGAAGTAGGACACGAGCGACCAAAAGGAGCTATTGTCTATGAAGAGAAGAAAACATAATAGAAAGATGGGTAAGATATATAACCATCTGTCATATGAAGAC
>JAGOVX010000047.1 GCA_018060465.1 Candidatus Saccharimonadota bacterium
GTTTACAAGGTATTGCCGGACTTGGCACATTGCTCGTTTTCCTGAGTGCAGACACGCAAAATCCCTACCTTACATGGGGGCTGCTAGGCACTATCGTGATTGGCCAAGTGGCAGCGGCCTATGTTGTAACTATTGCCATACTACGACCTCTGCACGACCTTAGCCGAGCACTTGTTCACATATCTGGCGAGCTTAGTTCAGATACGCCACCAAGTCTAAACGACCCATATTATGCCAACAACAACTTGCGCCCCTTGCTACAACAAATTTATGAGCTTGCCTCAAAAGATACCGATGCCACGCCGCCAGATGAAACAACAACAGTGCATGCCAAAACACCAAATCTAGCAGCTGCGCTAAATACCACAACTACTGGGTTGATTTTCTTAAATGCGACAGGTGAAATAGTATTTTCCAACAAAGCCGCCCCTGTGTCGGTAGATTCCGACGGGACAAGCAAGCTCAATCTTATATTTGATACCGACGAACCATTCGAGCAGTGGCTAGTAGAATGCCGCACCCATGACATCCACGCCGAGCACCTATGGAGACGTGTCGCCAACAAGCTACCCGGAGAGGAAGGTCGGCGATTGTTTGATGTGTTTGCATCCTACGAGAAGGAAAGCGAAGCTGAAGTGGTGATTACACTATTTGATCGCACGAATGAATATTCCCCAGAGGAGGAAGATCTAGATTTCATTTCGTTCGCCGCTCACGAGCTGCGCGGGCCCATCACTGTTATTCGTGGTTATCTAGACGGATTGAGCGACGAGCTTGCAACTGTCATGGACGCCGAACAAAAAGAACTGTTCAATCGTCTCATTATTTCAGCCAATCGCCTGAGCGGGTATATCAATAATATTTTGAATGCATCGCGCTACGATCGCCGCCATCTGCAAGTTCACCTAAACGAAGTCGCAATGACAGACATTTATGAAATGATAGCCGATGACATGCAATTGCGTGCCGCTGCTCAACGTCGAGTGCTTTCGGTCGATCTACCCGTAGCACTACCCACTGTGGCAGCCGATGCAAATAGTATTAGCGAAGTCCTGGGTAACCTCATAGACAACGCCATCAAATACAGCAACGACGGTGGCACAATCGAAGTAACCGCAGCAGTTGCTGGCGAATTTGTAGAGGTATCAGTAACAGATCACGGCATTGGCATGCCCTCCAATGTAGTAGGCAATTTATTCCACAAATTCTACCGCTCGCACCGTTCGCGCGAGACAGTCGCCGGCACCGGTATTGGCCTATATATTTCCAAAGCCGTCGTGGAATCTCATGGTGGCAAAATAAACGTACGCAGTGTTGAAGGCCATGGCTCAACGTTCACATTTAGCCTGCCAATCTTTGCAACTGTTGCCGATAAATTAGCAAAAAAAGGCGCCAACAATCAAGATTTCATTGAACATTCCTCAAGTGGCTGGATACGAAATCACGGAGCAATCCGAGGCTAAAAAAGGTATAATGCATATATGATCCGTAGTATTTTAGTTATCGAAGACGACCGATTCATCGGCGAGATGTACGTACGTAGCCTCCAAAAGGCTGGATATACGGTAGATTGGATGGTAGATGGCAACGACGGTCTGATTGCAGCCCGCAACAAGCCATACGATATTATTTTGCTCGACCTCATGCTGCCCGAGCGTCGGGGAAGTGAAATACTCCAGGTGCTACGTGGCCAGCAAGATCTGATACCAGATACAAAAGTAGTGGTACTTACCAACTTCGATCAAGATGAGCACTCACGTCTGGCTATGGAGCACAACGCCGAGGCCTACCTTATAAAAGCCGAGATTACTCCTAAGAAACTACTCTCTGTGATTGAAAAACTCGATAAATAACTCACGACGTTTTCCTCAAAATATAGACATCCCGCCTCTGTTATGTTAGTGTAAATAGAGTCATTCGACATACTGAAACTTTGGCCTCATCGTCTAACGGTTAGGACACCAGGTTCTCATCCTGGCAATCGGAGTTCGATTCTCCGTGAGGTCACCACGCTAAGACCCGATCCACGCGATCGGGTTTTTGCGTGGTGTGCACCATTTGGTGCAGAATTGAACTCCGATTGAGCGAGCGCAGCGAGCAATCGGTGTTCGGCAGAGTGCAGCGAAATCATATAAAAGCTTGCATTTTGTATAGGGTACCAAAAATATGCTAGTGTGCAATAATTGACAATATCTGAAAAGACGCTATACAATCAGGATAGACACAACCCAAGGGAGAAATATATGGCTAGCAGTAGTGGGGTGGAGAAGACGCAAAAAACAGCGCCTGAAGTTGAGGATAATATAGATACCGATCCGACACCTTGGGGCTATAAAGATACCCCAACCGACTTGCAACTGGGTCTTACAGAGGGAAATCGACAACTTGACCAAACCGTAAAAGCGCTTCTTGCCGACAAGGCAGAGAGGCTCCAAGGAGTAGACTTACCGCCATCCGAAGCGTACCCAATAGCAAACCTTCAAGCGTCACTTAATGAAAAAATACTCGAACACTTCAACTCTAGCATAGGGCTTGTTGTTGAGCGACCTTCCATAAAAGGAAAGAAAGTTGCCGCTGACAGCGACCTGTCTTTAAATATCATGCCATTAGTGCGAGATCTCGGTGAAGGCTACAGTGTACCCGAAATAGCCAGCATAATCGCTAACTTTCTCAGCCAAGATGCGCGAGTTCGTGCAACCACTTCCGTTGGACCTTATATCAACATTGAACTTGATGACTGCGCAATAGGAACAGAGGTATTTACTACGGTTGCTGAATTAGGCGATCACTATGGCTGGTTTCGAAATGGTACAGCAGAAATAGTAGTAATCGACTATTCTTCTCCAAATATTGCCAAAAATCTTACCCTAGCACACTTACGCTCTACTATCATTGGACAAGCGCTGGTTAACCTACAGGAAGCCTCGGGTAACGTACCTTTTGGAGTTAACCATATTGGTGACTGGGGTACGCACTTTGGAAACATCATGTATCAATATGAGCAAGAATTCGCCACACGAGGTGAAGTATTTTTGGAGGAGCTCAGCAACGACCCGGCAACTGTTCTAATGCAAATATACCGAAAATTTAATGACGAATTAAAAGAATTACCTGAAGACGAAAGAACTAGTCGTCAAAATGCTGGAAGACAGCGATTCCTCGAGCTTGAGCAAGGTAACCCAGACTACGTTGCGCTGTGGGAAAAGTTTCGCGAGTGGAGTCTAGCTGATTTTCGCCCGATTTATGAACGTCTAGGTGTTGAATTTGACGCTATACAAGGTGAGAGCTTTTACGAGGACCGAATGGTGGCAGCTATTAACGAGGCAATAGATAAAGGTGTTCTGCGACAAAATGCAGATGGTTCAGTTGTATTTCCGTCACAAGATTTAGTTGACCCCAGTACTATGTCAATAAATTCACAAATTATGCGATCGAAGGACGGCAGTCCTCGAGACGAGATAGTCATCAAACCATCAGGCGGAACGGTCTACTTGACTCGAGATATAGCAGCGATAATGTATAGATGTCGCGAGCTAAAGGCCGATAGAATCCTTTATGTCATTGGAAAAGAACAAGGGCCTCACTGTATCGAGCTGTTCAATATTGCTCATCAGATGGGTGAACTTGCCCTTGGTCAAGCACTGCACGTTTCTTTTGGCCACCTAAACATAGGCGGAAAAAAGATGAGTAGTCGAGGCGGAAAGGTAACATTGCTCGGTGAAGTTCTCGACGATGCGCAGCAAGCCGCACACGATTCTATAAGAGAGCGAATAGCCTCACACCCAGGGCTACCAGATAATCTAACAGAGGAAATGGGCGTAAGTTCTGTAATCTTTGGTGATTTACGGCAGGATAGGATAAAGGATATCGAATTTGATCCAGAAACAGATGTACCTGAGATGTTAAAAAATGGCGGAGCTAGTTATATACAATACACCTTTGCACGCCTAAATAGTCTTCTAGAGAAAGCCGGCCTGATAGTAGAGATTGATACGCTCGACGATGGTTCAGACTACATGAACAGTGCCGTACATAAAATTGAAAAAGAGGTGCTTATGGCAATCGCGCGCTTACCGCAATCCATCCGAGATGCCAGCGAAGCAAACGCACCTCATAAGCTGGCAAACTATTTAACAGAATTATGCCAGTTGGTTAACTCATTCCAGTCCTCACCTGAGCTTCGTGTACTAAAAGCGGAGACACCATCGGCTCAGATGTTCCGTGTGCAACTTGTGGCAGCCGCATCACAAACTATAGAAAACGCAGCGAAGATACTGCAGCTTCAACTTCCCGCAAAGATGTAAGTAAAGACGCTACTTCATACTGTCTGCGATGATATCTGAAACTCGCCGTACCTCTACAGATCCGTTACGATTAACGTCTACTAGTCGATCCTCGTCGGCAATGGACAAGAGAAGTAGCGCTGCTTGACCATACCTCGTTGCCAAATCGCCTTTACAAAAATCGATTGGCAATACTTCCGTCTTACCCTCTGCTACAGTAAAGAGCGTGAGGGCTTCAGGCAATGGAAATGTTTCAACTATAGCCTGAGTTGGAGAAAGCGACTCAACAAGTGCAAGAACATCACTATACGACAAAGGGTCAAGAAATCTAGTTTCTACACTCATAATTATCATCCATTCATTACTATGCTCAACTGTGTGTTGTCTATATATTAAACTTTTTTACCGACTTGTCAATGTCTATCCCTGGAAGTCTTTCTTAACTTTCCTATACGCATCTCTAAAAGGGACGCCTTCGTCAACAAGCTTATTAATCTTGGCCACAGTCTGAAGCTCATCAGTCATCGCCGCGTCTAGACTGGCATTGTTCACAGCAAGCTCTTGCACACAAACCCCCAGGACGTCCAGCGTATCCAGCACTGTTGAAAATGCCTCTAGTGTAACGCCTTTTGTAAGCTGTAAATCGCGATGATACCCACTACCAACACCCGTTGCAATCATTTGAATAGCCGTGCCATAGCTGGAAAATTGATGTGCTTTTCCGCGCATTATTTCAAAAACATCATAATTTCGTTTATGAGGCATGATTGATGAACCAGTTGTCATACTAGCAGGTAGACTAAAAAAGTCGAATTCCTGCATCGTAAAACGCAGCATGTCATCTGCAAATTTGCCCGCATACGCCATTACTAAATTAAGTGATTGCACCGCAGCAAGTTCAAATAACCCACGCGAAAGACCACAATACATTGGGTTCTCCTGAACCTTTGCAAAGCCAAGCTCTTTCGTTGTCATAGCACGATCAAGCTTTATATCAACGCCAAAACCAGCCGCAGACCCCAAGGGATTTTGATCAATAAGGTCACTAGTAGACACCAGGTACTGGCGTACATCATTAAAAGCATCCCGATATGAAGCTAGCCACATTGCAACTGATGAAGGCATCGCTTTTTGCGAGTGCGTGTAGCCTGGCATTGCTTGGTCACCAGCGACTTGGATTTTTTTGTCAAACACTTGTATTACAGACTCTATGCCGTGTGCTACTTTTTCCAGATTGTCCTTCAAATATAATCTCATCATTACGAGAGCTTGGTCATTTCGACTACGACCACTGTGAACTTTCTTGCCTATGTCGCCTAGTTGCTGGGTTAAATAAAGCTCGATAGCAGTATGGCCGTCTTCATCGTCTTTGGCTACAGAAAACGATCCATCTTTCCAGCGCTGAAGTAGCTCGTCAAGTACACGAGCTAGCGCGTCAAATTCATCATTCGTCAAGATTCCAATTGCACTAAGCATGTG
>JAGOVX010000011.1 GCA_018060465.1 Candidatus Saccharimonadota bacterium
CCTAGAGAGTGCGAAGACCTTGTGGGTCTCCGGCGACTCTTGTAGTCTCCGACGGCTTTCTCGTTGTTGCTTTACCTCTGATGGTAAAACGACTAGAAAATATTGTGGCATAAATATATAAATAGTCAATACTATTACCAATTTTTATAGTACGGTACAATACAACAGACAATTTGTAGAAATATTCACGGCTTTGGGTAAAGTGGGTGAATGTAGTATATAAAGTACTTGCGGGTAGTATAGTTTTGCTGTATAATTGACTACTGTAACTTATGGCTGGTCAAAAGGAAGTAATAAAGATGCAAGGAACGGTGGTGGAAGCACTGCCTAATACTCAATTCCGCGTAGAACTAGAGAATGGCCATAGTATTATTGCCCACATTTCAGGTAAGATGCGAAAACACTATATTCGCCTCGTGCCGGGTGATAAGGTAGAAGTTGAGATGACCCCTTATGATCTCACAAAGGGACGAATTAGCTTCCGCCTGCGAGACGAGCGGCCTACGCAAGTAGCTGCTTAAAAATATTTACTAACTATAACTTTTTAGGGAAAGGATTTTCTATAGCTCATGAAAGTTCGTGCGAGTGTAAAGAAAATCGATAAAAAGAATGACAAGATCGTACGCCGCAAAGGTGTACTACGTGTTATTAACAAGTTAAAACCTAGAAACAAGCAAAGGCAGGGTTAAGCATGGCTCGAATAGCAGGGGTGACTATCCCCTCTGAGAAGCAAGTGCATATCGCTCTTACCTATATATATGGTATTGGACGAAAGCACGCTTCGAGCATCCTTGCGGCGGCAAATATAGAGCCGACCACTCGGGTGAAAGATCTCACCGAGGCTGAAGAACAGCGACTTCGCGATGTAATCGATAAAGATTATACCGTAGAAGGCGATCTCCAACGTCTCGTAACAAACAATATTAAACGTCTAAAAGACATCAACGCCTACCGTGGCTTGCGCCACAAATCAGGACTACCAGTCAATGGTCAACGTACCCGTACGAATGCACGAACTCGTAAGGGCCGAGCTGTTGCAGTAGGCGGTGCACAACCTAAAGCGGCGTCAAAGACGTAGAAAGGAACAGATATGGCTGAAACTACTGAAGTTAAGAAAACTACTACTTCTCGCAAGAAGCAGCGCCGAGCTGTTCCTGCGGGTCAAATGCATATACAGGCAAGCTTTAACAACACTATTATTACTTTTACCGACAAAAAAGGCGCAGTATTATGTGCGTCAAGTGCAGGTGCATGTGGATTCCGCGGTAGTAAAAAAGGTACCGCGTATGCTGCACAGGTAGCTGCTGAAAAGGCAGCCGAGGCAGTACAATCATTGCACGGCACGAAAAGTGTAGAAGTGTTTGTAAAAGGTGTTGGCTTGGGACGTGACTCTGCCATTCGTGCAGTAAGCGGTTTCAATATGCAAGTTGAATCTATTAAAGACGTAACGGGTGTGCCACATGGTGGTGTTCGCCCACGAAAGGCAAGGAGGGTGTAATATATGGCACGTGATACATCGCCTATTGTCAAGCAAAGTCGTCGTGAAGGCTACGCATTGCATCCAAAGGCACACAAAATTCTAATTCGCAAGCCTGGCATCCCTGGTGAACACTCTGGTGGACGTCAAAGCAAACCAAGCTTGTACCAAATACAACTACGTGAAAAGCAAAAAGTTCGTCGTTTGTACGGACTGCTGGAAAAGCAATTTGCAAAATTGATGAAAGAAGCCTCAAACAAGCAAGGTTTGGCAGGTGAAAACTTGCTGCAGTTGCTGGAGCGAAGGCTAGACAATGCAGTATATCGTTCTGGACTTGCTACAAGTCGTCGCGCTGCTCGTCAGCTCGTCAGCCACGGTCATTTTATGTTAAACGATCGTCGTGTAGACATTCCATCAATTCGCGTAAAGGCCGGAGACGTAATAACTGTTCGTCCAAAAAGTCAAAAATCTGGCTATTTTGCTCAGATCGATGATGTTGTGGCTAACTCTATTCAGGGCCCAATTAGCTGGCTAAAGAGTGATCCTAAGAAGCTGAAGATCGAAATTACTAGTTTGCCAACACGTGCAGACGCTGAAATCGATATTAATGAACAACTAATTGTTGAGTATTACTCACGCTAAAAAGGAGAAGAACTACAATGTCAAAAGCTATTTCAAACCCTGCCTTGTCAGATATCGAAGAGCATTCAGGCGTGAGTGCAACATTCACTATAGAACCACTATATGCTGGATACGGTAACACATTGGGCAACAGCTTGCGTCGTGTGCTGCTTTCTAGCATTCGCGGAGGCGCAATTGTGGCCTTCCGTATTGAAGGTGCTTCACATGAATTTACTACCGTAAAGGGCGTAAAAGAAGATGTCGTTGACATCATGTTGAACCTCAAGAACGTACGTGTAAAAGTACACACAGACGATCCAATAGAGCTACGTCTAGAGAAAAAAGGCGCTGGCGTTATTCTTGCAAGTGATATTAAAACAACTGCTGATGTTGAAATTGTTAATCCAAAGCAAGTAATTGCAACGATTGACGATCCAAAAGCATCTGTTGTGATTGATCTTGTTGTAGAATCTGGCCGTGGATACCGCACTATTGATGAAAGCAGTCAAAAGCGCGTTCACAGCGATATGATTGCCCTAGACGCAGTGTTTACCCCAGTACTTCGTGTACGCTACAAAGTAGACCCAACACGTGTAGGCCAAGACACAAACCTCGACAAACTACGCCTCACTATTGAAACTGATGGCAGCATGTCGCCAAAAGATGCCTTCGAGGAAGCATCAGCAATTTTGGTAAATCAATACGCTGCATTGGCTGGTAGCACATCTGTTGAAGCTGCACCAACACCAGGTGCTGGTAGCGACGATGAAGCGAACGAGCTTAACACATCAATCGAAGATTTGAACCTAAGTGCACGAACCGCCAATGCGCTTGTCAACAATGACATTCGTACCGTGCACGACCTAGTAACTCTGTCAGAGCAAGATCTGCGCGAGCTAAAGGGATTCGGTTCAAAAGCCCTCGACGAAGTAAAAGATAAACTGGCGGAGCTGGAGTTATAGTCTATGCATCGACACGGTTATAAAGGACGCAAGTTCGGTCGCGAACGTGATCAACGACGAGCTTTGATAAAAGGTTTGGCAACAAGCCTGGTAGATCATGGCAAGATTGAAACAACGCTACCAAAAGCAAAAGAACTTGTGCGCTACATTGAGAAATTAATTACAAAAGCTAAAAAAGGTGACCTAGCCAATCGACGAATGGTAATTGCCGGACTAAGCACGCAAACAGCAGCATTTAAGCTAGTAGACGAAATTGCTCCACAGCTAACGGGTCGCACGAGTGGTCACGTACGTGTTAAACGTACTCGCATTCGTAAGGGTGATGGTGCTGAAATGGCCACAATAGGCTTTGTAGACGAATTAAAAGCTGCTCCGAAAAAGGAGACAAAGTAATGGCTAAAACATATTCACAGAAACCATCAGAAGTTTCACGTCGCTGGATTTTGATAGATGCGAAAAGCGCTCCCCTAGGGCGTGTATCTACCGAAATTGCCAAGTACTTGATCGGCAAATACAAACCAACGTACACACCGCATATCGATGGTGGTGATTACGTGGTGGTTATCAACGCCGCAGAAGTACCTGTTACTGGCGACAAGGAAGAAGGCAAAATATACTACCATCACAGTGGTTTTCCTGGCGGCATCAAGGACGCGAGCCTAAAAGAAGTTCGTGCCACCTTCCCAGAACGCATTATTGAAAACGCCGTAAAAGGTATGTTGCCAAAGAATAAACTTGCTGCAGATCGTATGAAGCGACTGAAAATATTTGCTGGCAGCGAACATGCGCATGCGGCTCAATCACCAGAGAAGGTCGAGGTAAAGTAATATGGCTGATTCAAAATACGTATATGGCTTGGGCCGACGTAAAAGTGCAACCGCTCGTGCTCGTTTATACAAAGGCAAGGGTGAAGTAACAATAAACGATAAAACCGCAGCAGAGTATTTTTCAGGTAATAAAACCATGTTGGCAGAAATTACCGACCCATTGGCTCTCGTGAGCAAGCAAAAAGATTTCAACGTAACTATCCGCGTAAGCGGTGGTGGCCTCGCTGGTCAAGTTGATGCGATCAAGCTTGCAATCGCCAAGGCACTGACTGTTGAATTTAGTGATCTACGTACTACACTAAAGAAAGCTGAGTTCCTAAAGCGTGACCCACGCGAAAAAGAACGCAAGAAATATGGCTTGCGCTCGGCTCGTAAACGCGAACAGTACTCAAAACGTTAGTACATGTACGACTAAACTACACCGGTTCAACACCGGTGTAGTTTTATTATCCTAGTTTTTTGTACAAAGTTCCGGTAGCGAGCAAAATGATAGTTCCGGCCAGTAGCATATAAATCGGATTATTCTTTAAAAAACTTACATGCTGAATAATACCATTTACCCCAGAGAATACCAGGCTCACTCCAAATGCAACCGCCAGAGTAAACCCTAACGGAAACTGCTTTGCAATGCGCTGTCGTTCGCGCACAAACTCATTTTTTATCGTGTGATGAATTTTTCCAACTACATTTGCATCTTGTGTTTTCTTCATATATCTATAGTACTACGGCACGCGGCTTCCTAGAATGCTATAATAGATTTAGTATGAAAAAAGAGGTTATTTTAACTGGTTTACGTGCGAACAACGATTTGCATATTGGCAATTATTTTGGTGCCATATTGCCAATCATTGATATGGCAAAAACACGCAGTGATGAATTTCAGGTAAATATGTTTATTCCTGATTTACACAGCTTTACGACACCTATAGACGTATCAGGACTTTCTGATAGTATATTCAATAACGCAAAGCTATACGTAGCTGCTGGACTGCCTCTCGATAAATCAGACATTCATATATACAGGCAAAGCTATGTTCCCGCACACAGTGAACTTACCTGGATTCTAGATTGTTTTAGCGGGTTTGGTCAACTCAGTCGAATGACTCAGTTCAAAGACAAATCGGCAAGTAGTGCAGAAGTATCGGTTGGCCTATTTAACTACCCAGTATTGATGGCTTCAGACATTTTGCTATACGGTGCGAAGTACGTGCCGGTAGGCGATGACCAAACGCAACACCTCGAGTTTACCCGTGATATTGCCGAGCGTATGAATAGTCGTTTTGGCCAGCTATTTGTGGTGCCAGAGCCAGTAAAAAAGCAACACGAGTTCTTTGGCAAAGACCAAGGTCTACGTATCATGGACTTGGCAGATCCAACCAAAAAGATGAGCAAGAGTGACGAAAGCGGCAAAGGTGTACTATTTTTAGGTGATAGCCCTGAAGCCGCTGCCGCGAAAATCATGAGTGCGACGACTGATGACAAAGCAAATATACAGTATGACGTTCAAAATCAACCAGGTATCAGCAATCTTTTGGATATTTTAGCATTGTTGCGCGGCAAGCCCGTGCAGGAAGTTGCGGGCCAATTTGCCGGTCAAGAACGTTACGGAGATTTTAAGAAAGTTGTTGCAGATGAAGTTATGCAGTTCTTGGTTGATTTTCAGGCCAAACTTGCCTCGATAGATGAGGCTGCTGTGATGGAAAAGCTTGCATCATCAGAAATAGCTATGAATGAGCAGGCAAGCGCTACCTTACTTCGCGTCCAACAAGCCGTCGGTTTGCGAAAAAAGGGTTAGAAAATGCGCCTTGACCAATATACTGCACAAACCTGGCCTGAGCACTCGCGTAGCACGTGGCAAAAGCTGATTAAGTCAGGTAATGTAACGGTGAATGGGCAAGCAGTAACAAGCCCAAAATATGAAGTTTCAGATGAGGATGCCATACAGGCGACACCACCAGAAGTAGTGGACTATTCAAAAAACACGCTACCTGTGGTGTACGAAGATGAAAGTGTGATTGTAATCAACAAGCCGGTCGGCGTACTTGCCCATGCAAAAGGTGCGCTCAGCGAGGAGTTCACGGTTGCTGATTTTTTCCGCACACGCACTACCTATAATACCGATACAAATCGCCCAGGCATTGTTCATAGGCTAGATCGCGACACGAGCGGCATACTAATTGGTGCTAAAACACCAGAAGCCGCCAAGGGCCTGGCGCGTCAATTCGCTGATAGGAAAGTTAAAAAAACCTATCTGGCCGTACTAAGTGGCATGCCGGCCGAACCAAAAGCGGTTATAGACGTACCAATAGGCCGTAATCCATCAGCGCCTAGTACATTTCGCGTGCATGTAGATGGCAAGTCAGCTGTGACGTCATATGAAGTGCTACAGTATGGAAATACGCGCTGTTTCGTGCGTTTGCAGCCAAAAACCGGTCGTACACACCAACTTCGTGTTCATATGGCATACCTTCATGCGCCAATTTACGGTGACCGAGTGTACGGTAAGGCTGCCGATCGGCTGTATCTTCACGCGGCAAGCCTAGAGATCACCATACCTGGCGGTAGACGCATGGTATTTGAAGCGCCAGTCCCAGCAGAGTTTGAACGCGAGGCTGCACTGTGAATGTAGTTGTGGCGCCCCATGTGGCCGACACATTACATCGCCTGGCGCAGAGCAAACCACACGCAATAGTTTTTTCTGGACTAGCCGGTGTAGGTCTTGCGACAATTGCAAAAGAAACGGCCAGTCAGTGGGGCGAAATAATAGAAATCATGTCTCCGGAAGCAAAGACAAAGTCTGGTATCGCATCAATTTCAGTTGAAAAAATTCGCTCGCTATACGAGCTTAGCCGAACAAAAGCAGCGACAAGCCGGATAGTTATTATAGATGACGCCGATGCCATGACAGAGTCTGCTCAGAATGCAGTATTGAAACTGCTAGAGGAGCCAGCTGCAAACGTTCACTTTTTCTTGACTACCCATGCACCTGACGGGCTTTTGCCGACCATTCGGTCTAGAGCTCAGCATATCCAAATTCCGCCGGTAGATAGTGCGGCAACGGCTCGTTTCTTACGTAGTCTGCATGTTGAAGACGACGCGACAAAACGCCAGCTGCTATTTGTTGCTGATGGGTTGCCGGCCGAAGCATATCGACTGGCAAAAGATCCTATAGTTTTGCAAAAAAAGTCGAAAATCGTACGACAAGCCTATGAGTTTATTGCTGGAACTCCCTATGAGAAATTGGTAATTACTCAAAGTATAGCGAGCGATAGGGCGTATGCACTTGATTTTATTGACGCAGCGCTGTTGTTGCTAAAGAAATCACTACAAAGTAGCGCCAAAACTCCTGCAATTCTACTGGCCGACGCGCTAATGGATGCAAAGCAAAAAATCGCAGCAAATGGTAGTATTCGTCTGCAGCTTGCACGCATCGTGGTATAATACGAGGTAGACATGCTAGGATTACTTCTATTGTCATTCATGGGCGCCTGGGCGTTGTACCAGCGGCAAACTATCAACGAAATCGCAATTGATATCCCGTATAAAATCTCCGAACGGCTAGATCGTTTGTGGGAGATTGCTCAGGAATCGCTAAAAGATCGTAAATATCTACGAGCCGAAAAGGCATTACTAACAATCTTGGGCGTTGATGAACGAAACGCCACTGCATACAATCGGCTAGGTATTTTGTACGCAAAACAGCAAGCCTACAACGATGCTATCGAGTGTTTCGAGATCGCCCAAAGTCTAGAGCTAAGTGCATCGAGTCTACACAATGTTGGATTGATATATTTTGAAACAGAACAGTACGACAAGGCGGCACTTGCGTTCGAGCAAGCGCTGGGTATGGAGGAAGATCTAGCTGCCAGGCATATAGCCTATGCAAAAGTGCAAGAAAAAATGGGTAACGATAAAAAAATGATTACCGCCCTTGAACGAGCGGTTGAACTAGAGAAAAATCCACAAACACTTACTATTTTAGCCGATGCGTACGAGCGAACGGGCGAGAGCGAACTGGCGCTTAATTTGCGTGAACAAGCTGCCAAAATGATTATTCCACAAGGCAGGTCTCAGCGAGTTCGTCAGCCACGAAAAGTAGTAATGTAACTTGAATTTTTCGCCTCTGTTCGCTACACTGGTAAAAGTACGCCGATTTAGCTCAGTTGGTTAGAGCAGCTGTTTTGTAAACAGCAGGTCCTGGGTTCGAGTCCCTGAATCGGCTCCAAATTTAGTACACGCTGGAATCGTGTAGTGGCAATCACAGGAGACTGTAAATCTCCCGCCTTTCGGCTTCGTAGGTTCGAGTCCTACTTCCAGCACCATATATATATACTCACTGCCTTGTGAGTTATTTATTTGAGATAATTATTGAATGAACTGACATCTATTCTTGGCATTCCTTGTCCGATTTGTTACAATCTATTGAGGTCATGCCGCGATAGCTCAGTTGCTGTCCGAGATGCTTGTCATCGAGTAAAGTCGATAGCGCAGCGCTCTACCATCTGAACTATCAGAATAAATTTTACATTACTGTGTGCCGCGATAGCTCAGTTGCTGTCCGAGATGCTTGTCATCGAGTAAAGTCGATAGCGCAGCGCTCTACCATCTGAACTATCAGAATAAATTTTACATTACTGTGTGCCGCGATAGCTCAGTTGCTGTCCGAGATGCTTGTCATCGAGTAAAGTCGATAGCGCAGCGCTCTACCATCTGAACTATCAGAATAAATTTTACATTACTGTGTGCCGCGATAGCTCAGTTGGTAGAGCGCATCCATGGTAAGGATGAGGTCTCGGGTTCAACCCCCGATCGTGGCTCCATAGAATCATCTTTATGCCGATAATTTTCGGCATTTTTTATTTGTCTGATTTCGATTTCTCGCTCCGTGACGGGTAGGCCTGCTATAAAGCATGTTGACATTCATTAGCATTAGTGCTATAATGGTAGTAATACACCAAATCTCTTATCTATACGCTCGCGTTCGCCCCTCTCTTGAACCAGCAACGAAACTATTGATTCGCTAAAAACATCTAAATAAAGGAAAAGTCCCAATGTGGTTTATTTACGCATTGCTAAGTTCTGTCTTTGCGTCACTTCGCAAAGTCAACGACAAACAGTTAAGTCATACTGTTCATCATCTCCACCTGGCGTGGATGATGAGGGCAGCAGCATTACCCATTACAGGTTTGCTTGCCATTGCAACGGGCAATTTTTTGCCAAATCACTCGTTATCGCTACCATTCTGGGTGAGTATCATCGTTAGTACCTGCATTACTGCACCACTAGATACGGCGGTACATCTACAAAGTTTGAAATACGGACAGCTATCGAAAACAGCTCCGCTACTGTCGTTATATCCAGTAATAATGCTTTTCACTGGTGCAATATTTTTAAAGCAAATACCAAGCCTACTCGCTATGGTCGCTGTCCTGATAATCATAGCAGGTGTGCACGTGCTCAACACCAGCCGTGGTAATAACAATATGATTCGTACTATCTGGGGCGATCGCGGTACACGGTTTGGCATAGTGGGCGTTGGTACAATTTCGCTGCACACAACAATTGGAAGTGTCGCGATATTAGAAAGTTCGCCACTATTCTATGCATTTTGGGCGGTATTGGCTTCGGCAGTCGCACAGTTTATATATGCACAAGTTGTCGCCCCTGGAAAGTATCGACATCCGTACGTCAAACTCATTGCCAGAAATGGCACAATTCAAGGTATCGCGAGTACTTTTTATTTTAGCGCAGTTGCAAGTGGCCCGATTGCGTACGTAACAGCTATCCGCTCATTATCTGCAACTTTTTCCGCTATATTCGGCGCCAAAGTGTTCAATGAAGGCATGGGTAGACGCAAAATTGTGGCGTTATGTTTAATCGCTATTGGAGCGGCTATATTGGGGCTGCAGGCGTGAGAAAAGATATAATGAAGAATATATGACCATGAAACCAGATACCCTCATACCCACCGACCCTATCTTTAGCGACATACGGCTTGCAAGAATATACGACGATTTTGACGGAGACCGCAACGATTTAATACCGTACGTCCAGCTCGTAAAAGACTTGAAAGCTCGTCGCGTTACTGACTTCGGCTGCGGCACCGGCTCTTTGGCACTACTGCTAGCAAGTGAGGATATTAATGCTGTCGGCGTTGATCCTGCTGCTGCCTCTATAGATATTGCCGAGTCAAAGCCTGGCGCTGATAAAATCCAGTGGCTTGTTGGCGGAACCGACCAGCTTCATGCTCATTCTGCTGATGTCATCGTTATGGCTGGTAACACCGCGCAAGCCATAGTCGAGCCGACATTATGGAACGATACGCTCAGTGGCATACATTCTGCACTTGAACCAGACGGACACCTTATATTTGAAACACGAAATCCTGACGTTCCAGCGTGGAAAGACTGGAACATAGAAACTTCTTTCAAAAGTGTTACGATTGATGGCGTTGGTACTGTCGATGGCTGGGTGGAACTAACCGAGGTTTCACTACCACTCATAAGCTTTCGGTGGACATACGTGTTTCATCAAGACAACACCACTCTGACATCTGACTCAACGATACGATTTCGTACAATCCCAGAACTTACGCAAGACCTAAAACGTTACGGATTCACAGTCAAAGACATTCGAGAAGCCCCAGACCGACCAGGCAGGGAACATGTAGTGATTGCACAAAAGGTAGAAGTAACCGCAAGTCGCTAAAACGCACTTACCAGAAAAACCAACCTTATCCTAATTTAAAAAAGTCTGCGGAGCGTGGTTCGTCGGTCGTTTTCTGTCAACATTGATTCTCAATACTTTAGTGTATCTTATTTAGATATCACCTATGTTGTTTCGAGACCTGTAAAAGCTTCATTTGTTTTGCTGTTCGAGTGCTTATAGTGTACTCTAATACTAGAATCAAGAATAAGTTAAGTAGTAATTTTGAAACACAGAATCGTTGTTACGAGTAACCAAGATATGTCGCCTGAGCAGAAAACTCGGCTAGAGTCACTTGGTGATGTGACTTGGTATGATTCATTTCCTCAGTCTGACAGTGAATATCTTGAACGGGTTAAAGGTGCGGACATTATTTGTTCGGGACACGCAGGGCTAAAAGACGCATATGCTCAGCTTCACAATGTATATGTGACGGTGGGTTTTGTCAGTACGGCATTTGTTGATAGTGAGCTCATGCGCAAAAATGGTGTACAATTGTCGAATTCGCCTGGCATCAATCGCCAAGCTGTATCAGAATGGATTATCGCGATGATGTTGCTGATCTCTCGTGGTTTGCCGGCTGCCATAAATCGAGAAGAAACGTACCGAAAAGATGGTGGACTACCGCCACTTACTCAAGGATTAGCCGGAAGAAACCTCACGGTACTCGGTAAGGGAAATGTCGGTCAACATGTCGGCAAAATAGCAGAATCTTTTGATATGAACGTGCAGTATTTTACAAGGGGCGATGATTTGCATGGTTGTGTCAAGGATGCAGACATAGTCGTAGATGCACTTAGCGAAAACATATCAACTAAGAATATTCTAGACGACACCTTTTTTGCCAGCATGAAACGAGGTGGTGTGTTTATTACGGTCTCTCGTTCCGCTATTGTAGACGAAAGTGCGCTTATGAAATATTTAGACAGCGGTCACTTAGCAGGAGCGGCAACCGATTGCAGCGGGATATTGGTTGGAGACACCGACGACAAGCTCTACAAAAAAATGCTTGCACATCCGAAGATTATTGCTACACCCCACATCGCCTACAGCACAACCATGAGTATGAAACTTGGAAATGATGTCATGATTGATAATGTCGAGGCATTTATTAACGGCACACCACAGAACTTGGTTAATTAATAGTCTCAGACGTCAGGTCTAAGCTTGGTTCATTCGGTGCGCACCTGCTAAGGTAGAGGTATGCAAACGATAGTTATTGGGTCGCTTAATACCGATTTAGTCGCAACAGGTATAAAACAATTTCCAAAACCAGGGGAACACGTTTACGGCAAGGAGCTTTTGATTGGACCCGGCGGCAAATCGCGAAATATTGCCGATATGATTGCTCGTTTGTCATCCAGCGGTAGTGTTGCTATGGTCGGTAAAACAGTCAAAGATCCGTACGGACTTTGGAAGGTACCAATTGACGCACTTCATAGTGTCGGAGTAAATACTGACTTTATTCGTATTGCAGACTTTGCTGATACGCAAAAACTGCCAGGAATTGCCCTTATTCCTGTAGATGAACAAGGCAACAATCAGATTTTTGTACTGCCCGGTATTAGTGATGATTTTAGTCCAAGCGATATTGATACTGCTACTTCATTGTTCGAGCAGGTCGGTAAAAATAGGGGAGTGTTGGTACTGACGCTAGAGTGTCCATTGCCTACAGCAATATACGCTGCTCGCCTCGCCAACAAACATGGCTTAAAGGTACTGTTTGATCCTGGCGGTATTAAAAAGGACAGTGACGTAAATGAGTTAATGAACGCAGGTATTTACTTTATCAAGCCAAATGAGCATGAAGCAAAGACCCTGACAGGTATTGATGTTGTTGATAGCGAAAGTGCCGAACGCGCAGCCGCCAAACTACACGAAAAAGGTATTGAAAATGTTTTGATAACAGCAGGCGTAAATGGCGCATACTTGTTTACGGCAGATACACGAATGCATATTCCCATACCAGAAGTTACTTCCTCTGGCAACGAAAAAGACGAAACTGGTTGTGGAGACCAGACAATGGCAGCACTGTGTGCATTTATTCAACAAGACAAACGCATGACAGAAGCAGCCAACCTTGCAATACTGGCCGGCACGCTGCAATTTCACAGAACTGGTATAAAACCTGTAGAGTTGAGTGAACTTTTAGCCTAGATTTGCTTGTTGTGGTGTGTATGCCTATAGGTAAATGTATGTGATGACAGGTTAGATCCACGCTAGGCGCTAGCTAGCGAGCCACGGCGCGGCGAGTCTAGATACTAAGACTGAGGCGGTGGCAAGCTATGGTACACTGAGGCTAATGGGATTAGTATGTCGTCACTAAATATAAAAAAACTTCTCGTAGTACAGGCATTCGTTTCGAATGCGCTTGTAATATATCCACTGTATGCAATTATGTTCACCGAAAGGAGCGGCCTACGGGTGAGCGAGGTAAGTGTATTGTTTGCAATCTGGACGATTGCGGCACTTTTATTCGAGCTGCCAACAGGGCTCATAGCCGATAAATATCCACGAAAGTACATACTTATATGTGGTGAGCTAGTAAACGCCGGTGCTTTTCTTGTGTGGCTATTTATGCCGACGTTTCTTGGGTATGCTGTTGGCTTTATTCTTTGGGGAGCTGCCTATGCTCTCAAATCTGGTGCATATCAAGCACTGATATACGATGAGTTGGCGGCAAGCAATCAGACAAAAGACTATACAAAGATGATGTCTCGTATTAAAGCGGCCGAGTTTTCTGGCATGCTTCTAGCGTTTATTACAGCGTACGCAATGAGTATGCGGGGCGTTGATTATACACTACTCCTATGCGCAAGTATCGCAACTGGTTTGTTGTCTGCAATTTTACTCTTGTTTGTACCGAACACACGACAGCGTGACGCCGCACAGCCTACTGAATCACAGCTGAAATTACTAAAACGTACGTTTAGGGTTATTGTACGTACACCGAATATACAGAATACCGTCGCATGGCTGGCGATTGTAGGCGGTTTCATAGGTTGGTATGAAGAATATACACCACTTTTCGATTCAGCTGCAGGAATACCGACAAAATTTATCCCGCTCGTTATTTCGGGTGCGTTAGTGCTAAATATACTTGCTAGTCTAATCGCATATCGCTTCGAGTCTGAAAAACTATTATCAAAAACACTGCTTATACTCAGCGCAGGTGTGGTTGCGTTATGCGCAACACTTGGCTGGTGGCTGCCAGTAGCTATACTTTTTGTTCATAGCGGTCTCATACTGCTACGTGTGCTTCGAATTTTACTGGATGCAGAATTACAACATGCGGCAGAAAGTTCAGTACGAGCAACACTCGGCTCCGTTGCAGGCTTCCTAAGCTACCCCATAACGGTTGCTGTTGCTCTAGGCTTTGCTGGGTTAAGTAAAAATATGCATGGGTTTTTACCATTCCGCTGGGTTAGTATTGCACTGTTGGTTTGTGGCGCTGTGTTGCTGGTAGTTACAATGCGCTCCTCTAAAATGAATAGGAGTATAATAACAACTAAGATCAAGAAAACGTAAGTTCGTAGGAGATTTAACTCATGACATCAACTCATTCAAACGACAAAGCCCAGCCGTCGTCAAACGGAAACCACGTGTCGACGACCGCCAATGCAACGCACGAGACAAACCAAAAAAGAAGTAAAAACCTGGTTGGAATAAAGGGATGGCTAGCATTTTTTGTGGCTGGCCTGGGCCTGAGTGCGATTCTTATAATGATAAATCTTGCAAGCTACAGTTCGGTATATACCGAGCTAATGTCTGCGCAGGACACCGCACCCGACTACGTTGCCGCTATGACTCCTCTGCTATGGTTTGAAATACTAGCAAATCTGTGTTTAGTGGGTCTGATTATCTGGCTGATCGTGCTGATGGCAAAACATAGAATGCTTGCACGAAAAATCGCTATCGTTGTACTGATAGCAAACGCTATTGTACTAACAGCCGATTACTTCTGGGCTTCATCTGTTTTTGATGCATTCAATCTATCGGGTTATGTTGACGCAGAAATACGTAAGGCAGCGCGTGATGTCGTAAGAAGTATCTTAGCGCTAGTAATTTGGGTTCCATATTTCTATATGTCCAGACGAGTAAAGGCAACACTAACAAAATAGTCTATCTGCCACCGGGAGGGCTCCGCATGGCATACGGTACTATCGTAGTAGATAAATATGCGCTAAGCACTGGTATTTATGACTAAAAAGTGCTACAATACTAGGTAAGTTACACTATTAATTCTAAGAGAGAACTATGGCAAAGAAGAATACAAAACGCAAATTGATAGGTTTAGTGAGTCAGCTGTCTGGACACCGAACGTATTATACTACTGTAAATACTCAGCAGCGAAACGGTTTGGGCAAGTTAAAATTGCGCAAATATGACCCAATTGCTCGTACTCATGCTATCTACGAGGAAACCAAGAAAAACCTTGGCCGCAACGAAGTAAAAGCCCGTAAAGGCTAGTCTTGTTAATCAAATAAAAAAGTCAGCTATACACGCTGGCTTTTTTCGTCTATCTTGTCGGCAAGCCATACGCCATTGGCAATCATAGTATCAAGTAACGAGCCACTAAGGTATGCTTTCTCGGAATACACGTATAGATATGAGTCGATAATCTCGACTACGAGGCCTTTAAAATGGCTGCCGATCATCTGTGCCATGTCTGTATCGATGAGTTGCTCGGCCGTTATCGCCTGGGTAGGAATGGAATATATATTAAAATGGCTAGTAAATTCTGCGGGATACGGCGCTAATACTCCCAGATTCACAGGAGTCATAAACGAATATTTTGCCTTTAACAGCGAATGAAACCCAAGACCATGTGTAGATGAACCTATAAAAAGATGAGGCAGATCCGCGGCCTGTTTTAAGTCAAACGCCAAGATGTGCCAGGTATGCGCATGCCCAGATGTCAGCAGCGTATCACTGCGCTCTACAAATACAACATCGTAGCCATGGTATGTTCCTATGCAGTAGTGATGATCCTGGTGCTTTGTAGACACAGTTAGCCCACGAACCATTCGATGTTCATCGTCAAGCTGGCTTACAAAACCAAAATATACAAGGTTGCATCGTTCGGCAAAACTAAGAATCATTTTCTTGTTGTTTGGTTTTCTGCGAATCTTACTTTTTCCAAAACGAACAATCGCAGAGGTTGCGTGAATAAGCTTACGGCGCATGGCTATCAACCTCTGTAGACATATCTAGCACTGTTGCCATGTACTCTGCATGGCTCCATGCCAAAGGCGCTACCGATAGTTGCGTTTCATCAAATGGATTTATTTGCTCTGACATAATAACACGATCGCCGGCTACCTTTTCGGCCCAAGCAACTATCGCTTCAGCTCGTTCCAAATCGCCAATTTCTGTCGCATATTGTGCAAGCCACAGTGAAGTTACATACCACCAGTTGCCCAAAATTCCTTCGCTTACTCTACAGTAATTGTCGTGTTCATAGCGAGGCACACCAAGTCGTGTAGCATCCAGCTGAAATACCTCAGAAAGTGTGGCATATGTATTTTTAACTTCTTGACCATCAATTGGGAAAAGCCCATACATGTAGGCACCAAAGAAACTAGAAACATCAATCGTTGCATCTTTTTGCAACGTTCCATCCACCATGTGTACGCCTTTGTAAAACGCCTTACGCTCGCTGTTGTACAAATGTTTGTGGGCGGCTGCCTCAATATCTTCAGCGGCTGCTCGCCATGAAACAGCACTCGTTGCATCTTCCATTTCATCTGCAAGTTCGGCCGATGCCATCAATGCAGCGTACACAACTGAAGTGCTATATGTGGTAGTCATAAAGTTTTCTTCCCACAAGTCATAGCTAGGTTTCGGGAGTCCGGTTGCAGGGTCGGTGTAGTCAGCCAAAAACTGCGCCATACGTTTTACCATGCTGTCATACAAGTCGTGTAAAACTTTTTTATCGCGGTGCATATGGTAGTACTGAGCAAACATAAATAACACAAGTGCAGTTTCATCTTCCTGAATAGGTGGTGCATACGCATCGCCTTGCACATACGGATGCCAGCTAGGGCCTATTGAGCCATCTGCGAGGTATTTATGCATCAAATAACCAGAAGGGTGTAGTGCGCGGCGACAAAACTCAAAAAAGCGAAGTGGTTCTGTCTCGTACCCCAACCGAATCAGCGGCCATAACACATACGCACCGTCTCGTGGCCAGCAGTAGGCATAGGCATCACGCCAGTAATTTAGCATAGCAGAGTCGGTACTGGCTATTACGGCACCATGTTTATCGATATGTGATTTTAGTATCATGGCGCTTTGAATAAAACGCTTTGCTCGCACCGGTGGAAGTTTTTTAGCGACTGTCAGAGTAGGCTGTAGCCATTTTTCCCACCACTTTAAGGCAGCAGCCAGCCTGCCATCAACGCCAAATTCATGAATCTGCCTATGAACAAATAATGCTTCGCGAGTAGAAGTCCCGGCCGCAACCCAATAGCTCATGTCAGCAGCACCGTTGCCGTCAATCTCGTAACAAAATCGCAAAATTGAGTCGACTCTGCCGTGCTCAACATTGCCTCCTGATAATTCGCCGTCTTCGGCATCTCGGAAGGTGCCTTCACGCCCCTCTATGCCAAATATTCCTATAGAATGTTGATCGAAGGTACCGCCATCACCGGTAGCACCAGATATCACAAACGCTCTGCGGACCCTGTAGTGTAGCACTGCGTCACTATCGGGCAAGTATTGGGCGGTGTCGGTGTTGCTTCGGGTGTCGCCAATAACAAATGCTTGATGCATAAAAATACGGATGTCACGCTTTGTTTCACGCAGGTTTACTATGTGAAATTTTCGTATAAGGGCACTCATATCGACGTCTACAAAATCAGTCATTTCTAGCAAGATACCCAATTCTTCGTTTCGCGCGGTACTATTTCCTACCAGTGCTTGCGTCGCAATGTCTAGCTGTATATCCCAGCCAGATTCATCGAGCCAGCTAATTCTGCCATCGGCCCACACTCCTACTTTGTGTCGCAGGTGCTTTCCAGCGGAATGATTTTCAAAACCTACAAAGGGAAAATAAAAATCATGCACCAAACCGTATTCATTGATGCCAACATGCAGCTCGCCATTTCCTAGTACAATAGGCCTAGCCATGCAACACTCCACGGTGGTGATGCGCATTCATGACCCTATACCGCATATCGCGTATGGCATTCATGTAGTACAAAAATGCATCGTAGGGTGATTCATACGGGCTAAAGTATGCGTGTACGTCTCCATCCCGGAACCACTTTGTGCACATATAGTAGGCGTGGTCGGATGTTTGTAGATTTCGCCAGTCACTAATAAGTTCTAGATTGCCGGTACGCATCACATCGTGCTCTAATGCATACAAATGACGCATAGCTTCGTGTTGCATGCTATTTCCAAGCCATGCAGAAAGATCACGTTCGCTGTCTGCCCAGGTAACAGTGTAGGGCATACTTACTTCATCAACTGGCTGATTGGCATCAATCGCTTCGGAAACAGTTGCAAAGCTATTATCGGTAGTTGATAGCCATGTGCCCACAAACTCCTCAAAAAAGTTGAAGATGCCGGTATCTGCCCATTGATGTTCGCCAAATGTTTCGTAGTCCATGAATAAATTGACAAGCGGACTATCAGATCCAGACGCCATGACCCATTCGTTGAAAGTACCAGCAGCAAGTGGCCACGCTGCCCACGCTTTATCACTAAAACGAAACGCAATATCGTCGCTCAGACGGTAGTTTTTCATTAGTAGTCCAATATTTTTAGTGCCGGCAGGTTTGTAGAGGTAGTTTGGGCTTCGCCAGCCAAGAATTGGATCCCATCCTTCCGCCAATATTCCTTTAAACCCATACTCATCAGCCCACTGTGCGAGATCGTTATTGTAGGAAAGCTCTGTATTACGAAATACCGCCGTTTCCACGCCAAACACGTCGCGAATTTTTTGTTTGTGGGCTTCGACTTGATGCACGAATTCATCACGAGAGTAAAAGAATGCTAGGCTGTGGTAGTACGTTTCGGCAACGATCTCTACTCGACCAGTGTTTACTAATGCTTTGAAGCTTTCTAGTACATCAGGAGCCCACCGCTCGCACTGCTCTAGGAATGTACCGGTAATACTGAGGGATAGTTTGAAGTCGGGGTGTGATGCGAGCATTTTTTGTAGCAGCTCATTCATCGGGCGGTATGATTTAGATGCGACTTTTTCAAAAACCGATTGGTTGTGCCGCTCGCTACTGGCATCTAAATCGTTGAAATAGTCATGCGCCTCGCTGACATCAAAAATACTATAGTTGCGAACACGCCATGGTTGGTGGACGTGAAGATAGAGTACGATTGATCGTTTGCTCATGCCGTCATACCTCCTCGCAACTGGTGGTACAAGTTTAGGCAGTGCGTTGCTACATCATGCCACGACAGGCGAGTATATTCACGTTTCACATTTGTAGCGAGTTCGTGTTTTAGGGCACGTGACGTTGCAATACCAACTATTTGATCGGCCAATGCGTCGCAGTCCCAGAAGTCAAAACGGAGCACGCTATCGAGCACTTCGCCAACACCAGACTGACGGCTAATAATAAGTGCATTGGTATGATGCGCAGCCTCGAGTGCAGTCAGTCCAAATGGCTCGCTGACAGAACTCATGACGAAAATATCCGCAACATTATATGCATCACGCCACTGTTTGCCGCGTACAAAACCAGTGAATACCACTTTGTCTGATATACCTAGGTCTGCGCTCAGCGCAAGCAGTTCATCTCGTTGTTCGCCGTCTCCTGCAAACAAAAATACTAATTTGTCATGCTTTTCGCATGCTCTTGCTGCGGCTCGCATGAAATGTGACAGTCCCTTTTGAATAGTAAATCGCGTCACGGTAGCCACAACGGTATAGCCATCTTTCTTTAGTGCTTCTAGGTACCGATAGGTTTGTGTATCGTAGTTATAGCCTGGAAAACTGCTTGCATCAAACGCATTGTGAACAACCTCAATTTTATTCGCAGGAATGCCGTAGCGCTGTACGATCAAATTTTTAGTAATATTTGATACGGCAATGATACGATCTGCCATCATCAGCCCTTGATATTCAATCTCATGCACTAGTGGATTGCCGTATTGTTCACCAGAACGATCAAACTCGGTTGCGTGTACATGCACAATCAGCGGTGCATTTGTCAGGCTTTTGGCCCGCATGCCAGCTTCCATAGTGAGCCAGTCGTGAGCATGAATTGCATCTGGTGTGTAGGTTTGTAGCATTTGTTCAACAAAGTTCACGTATCGTTTTTGAATACCGCGCATAGAGGAAAGGTCGTGAATATCAGCATCAGACAGGTGTGTGTACTCAACAGCAGCGCTATCATAGCCACCTAGCCCATACCTCTGTAACGGGCCTACAGGCGTTGCTGCGTGTACGGTCATAAAGCTAGTGCTAGGGTGTGACGCAGCATATGGCACCACAAAGTCGATTGATGCACCTTGCTGCGCAAGTGCTTTCGACATATGGTAGCATGCCACTCCTAATCCACCACTGTTGTGTGGAGGCAATTCCCATCCAAGCATCAATATTTTCATATGTGTTTTTGACCACTCTGCACGTGATCTGCCCACTCCTTTATTCGGTTCTAGCCTCATTATAGTGCGCTGCTTATGCTTTTACAACACTTTTACTAGGGAGATATTAGAAAATAATTTAGCATTTTATGACGTGTGGTGAATAAGGTACAATAGAGCATTAGTATGCAACCTACCGACACGATGATACAGGATATCAATAAGGCCCTTCACGAATTTTCTTCGCAGCCAAATGCGTATCGTTCGATTTTGATTCTATTTGCGTCGATTTTCATTTCGTACTGGGTTAGTAAATATGTGGCAAAGTTGATAATATTTATCGCGCAAAAAGTGGCCGTTCGCTCTGATACCGAATCAGATGTGCACAAAGCAATTCGTTTGCGACAAGTTGAAACCTACCTCGGGATAACAGTTGCGATTGTGCGGGTTACTATTGTATCTATTGCTGCCTATATTGTTTGGCGTACACTTAGCCCCGAAGGAAGCAAGATGCTCGGGGGGAGCAGTGCTGCAGCAATTGGTGCGAGTGCATTTTTTGTGGTAATTGCCGGTCAAACATTGGGTACTTTGCTGCGCGACATTACGGCAGGGGCTACGATGATAATCGAGCGATGGTTTCACGTAGGTGATTACATTAAAATTGAGCCGTTCTGGGATGTAAAGGGAGTTGTCGAGCGTTTTACATTGCGGTCTACGCGCATTCGTAGTTTGAGTGGTGAGATAATCATCGTACACAATCAAAAAATAGATGCAGTCCACGTAACTCCAAACGGTGTGCGCACAATGGCAGTCGAGATTTTCGTAAAAGACAAGCAAAAGGGCGAAGCTCTTGTGAAGCGAGCAATACGGGCACTTCCTACCGGCCCCACTATGCTAGCCGAACCGCTAGAAATTATTGAGTCCACGAATTGGGCAAATGACAGCTGGCATATTACGGTACAGGGCAAGACTCCTCCGGGTCGAGATTGGCTTATTGAAACGTACTTTATAAACAGCCTTGTGCGCATAGACGAGGCCAAGCCAGAGGAAAAACGCGTAATGATAGATCTGCCTATTGCTCACTGGGCTGATGATGTGGCTGAGCGACGGTTTACGCGAGCCGTGCGCATAACACGCCAGTGATTGCCTGATAAGGCCTCTGTTTGCTACAATACAGCATGCGAAGGGGAGTAGCTCAGCCGCTATTATCAATGGTTACGAAACTATCGCAATGTATCACATCAAAGGGGAGTAGCTCAGCTGGTAGAGCACCGGTCTCCAAAACCGGGTGTCGCAGGTTCAAGTCCTGTCTCCCCTGCCACGTGTAGACAGAATGAAAGGCTTGGTCAACCCAAGTCTTTTTTATTTGATTCACAATCAGAAGCAGACGTAACAAACTGGAGCATGGCCGAACATATTCCGCAGTCGTGCTCACTCCTAAAGTATGCGACTGGATGACAGTCGACACCGTCGTTCCTGAGTTAAGGTAGCTGAGATGTGCTCCAGATAGACTGCATTCACTAAAGAAATGTGTTGTATAAAAAAGCACACGCTGATATACTAAAAGTACTACTAAACGGAGGTAGTGCAATGAATGAAGAAGAATTATTGGTGCCAACGCCTATTTCCGAAACTCTCTTACCAAGAAAGCTATCACCCTATGACATGCTGATGCGTCAGAGTCAAAAAATGGGTAAATTTGCAACGAAAAGCTACGATGTTACCAAGGAATTTTTAAAACAAGACGTCGTGACGCTTCATCCAGACAGCCTATTGTTTGGCAGAACAACTGAAAACGTGGCAGCCAGCGAGCAACCAGTTCGCACCGTAAGTGCACGCGGTTCTGTGCATGATATTGCCGAAAGGTCTCATCAAATACTGGCCGCTGCTCAAACAGTAATCCTTCCCGTAAACCTATTTCCAGATAGTATTGTGGTAGATCGCACAAAAGTTACCATTACAAAGCGCGCATTCTTTTGGTCGGCGCAGGTAATTACTGTGCGCATTGAAGACGTACTAAACATTACTACAAATACAGGGCCGTTATTTGGCTCGCTAACAGTATCAAGTCGAGTAATGAATTCTACCGATCATTATGAAATAAATTATTTGTGGCGCAAAGATGCAATATATCTAAAAGAAATTATTCAAGGCTATGTTATATGCCAGCACAACAAAATTGAAACAGCTCACCTCAGTCGGCAGGAACTCGTGGATACCTTGCTGGAAATCGGCAAAGACTCTACCTATTAACAGCGCATGCACTAATTTGATATACTATACCGTATGAAGTCGCTTAGCCTATCCGAACCGCATGCGATAGTAATGGTGGGTATCCCT
>JAGOVX010000048.1 GCA_018060465.1 Candidatus Saccharimonadota bacterium
ATACCAAAGCTACGCATAAAAACTGCGATCATTTCAGTACTATCAACTTTATTTATGGCATTCATTTTCTTTTTCCTTACTGAGTTCAATCTTTACATGAGTTATTGGAATAGTTCAGATACTAGCGAATATAGTGATGTAGATATTGATCAGCCGCTCTTTATCGCTACCTGTGTAGCTTTGGCAGGTACAGTCCTACTGTACTTTACGCTTCTTTATTTAGCATACAAGAAAAAATTACCTACCAGAAAATAACGAAGGAGTAGGGCAGCACATGGCAAAACTACACTACAAGTACGGGGCAATGAACAGTGGCAAGTCTGATACGCTGATAAAAACTGCCTACAACTACGAGGAGCGCGGGCTAAAGATTGCCGTGATAAAACCACAAATAGACACAAAAGGTGATGATATGGTTGTAGCACGGGGCGGTCACAGCAGAAATGCAGATGTCGTTGCTTCTAAAGATTTGAATCTGCAACAAGAGATTGCGAAAACGTACCCAGACGTTTCATGCGTGCTGGTAGATGAGGCGCAGTTTTTAACACGTCAACAAATAAGTCAGCTGTTCCATGTTGCAAAAAAGATGAATATATCTGTCATATGCTATGGCTTGCGGGCTGATTTTCGCGCCGAATTATTTCCAGGTAGCACACGACTATTTGAAATCGCCGACAATATAGAAAAGCTGCCCACTATGTGTTTTTGTGGGTCACAAGCAGAATTCAATACCCGCAAGATTAACAACGCGTACGTATTTGAGGGCGATCAAGTGGCTATCGAAAATGGGGATGACGTTGTATATGATTCACTCTGCGGTAATTGCTACATGCGCGAAGGCGGCGTTATTTAGCGCGTCGGTTAATCGCGATATTAATAAGCACCGAAAATACTACTTGCCGCACTTGTACTAGCCAATCAACAGGTTGAAGTGATGTAACGGTGCAAACTAGCAAAGCCGTGGCGACGAGGTTCACACGCCATGGCCATTTTGTTTCACTAGCTGGGTCTTTAAACGTTTTTATGATTATCGGCACAATTGATACCAACATTACTGCTGTAAGAACATAGATATTGTACGCTGCATCTTTCGTAATATGCCAGGCGATGAGCCCAATCAGCGCGCCGACTAAAGTAATTGCATCAAGCAACTTGAACTGAAATTTACCGTTTTTGATGCCAAACATCACAATACAACTGTTCATTATGCCAGCAACAAGCGTGAAGGGCACCACGTACCAAAGCTCTTTTGCGATCAGCGCACCGAGTTGCGAAAAGTTGATGAGCGCCAACATAATAACAGACGCAATCGCAACGCGCACGCGGCCTTTCGCCACATCGTATACATACCAGCTGATCGACGCAGCAAAAAGCAAGCTAGCTGCAATGCCGAGAATAGACTGAAGATTCATCATAGTCACTATAAAGCAAAACACCACCTTTGCGCTAGATGTGGTGTTTCTATTCGAGGGCTGGCCTCGTCTGATCCAGCATTGAACGATCATAGCACGAAGCACAACAGACTTTTTGACGCCACTAGAGTACAATAGGACCAATGGGGAAGGCGCTGTATAGAAAATACCGCTCGCGGTCATTACGCGAGATTATCGGTCAACCACAAGTTACCGAATTATTATCTCGCGCCCTCACACAGGGGCGTATCGCGCACGCGTACTTGTTTACCGGGCCAAAAGGTACAGGGAAAACGTCCGTTGCGCGTATATTGGCTCATGAAATAAACGACTTACCATATACTGACGAATCTACTCATTTAGACATCATCGAAATCGACGCCGCCAGCAACAATGGCGTCGATGATATTCGTGACCTACGCGAAAAAGTACGTCTTGCTCCGGTATCTGCAAAAAAGAAAATATACATTATCGATGAAGTGCATATGCTATCAAAGCAAGCGTTTAATGCACTATTAAAAACGTTAGAAGAACCGCCAGCACACGTAGTGTTCATACTTGCAACGACTGATATTGATAAAGTGCCTGATACTATCTTGAGTCGAACACAGCGCCACAGTTTTCGTCGTGCAGGTGATGATGCAATCGTACAAAATTTGCAGCGCATTGCGCAGGCAGAAAATATCTCTGTTTCACCAGACGCATTACATACGATTGCTCGCCATTCTGATGGTAGTTTTAGAGATAGTGTCAGTATATTTGACCAACTAATCTCACTGGCAGATCCTGATGAGGGCGTCAGCCAAGCATTGGTCGCCGCAAGCCTCGGGCTGGTATCAGATGACTATATCGAGCAACTCGTTGCTGCCTGTATGCAACACGACATACCTACCATCGTTGGCACCCTCCACGAGCTCGAACAAGACGGCATGTCAGTCAAAACAATACTTCATCAGCTAAGCGAATATTTACATACGCACATTACCAAAAATGTCCACTATGCAAAGCTTTTAGATCAATTACTCGACTTGCATAAATCTACAAACCCCGATTTAAAACTTCTGACAACCCTGAGCCTGTACGCAAGTTCAGACATATCTACACCCGACACGCCAACCATTCAGCCGGCTCGAAAACCTTCGGTTCGTGCTGCTGCGGCAGCAGCCACGGCACCCTCGTTTCCTATAGGCACGCCTACTGCTTCGTCTGTCATAGAACCGAAACCAAGTGCGAAAAAAAATGAGGTACATACAAAAATCGAACCAGCCAACTTTGATTGGGAAACGTTATTGGCGCATGTTCGTTCACATCATGTGGCACTGCACAGCGTACTTTCGCAGTGTCAGCCCGCACTCGATGGCGATACATTGACGCTGTACACGAAAAATAAGTTTTACAAAACCAAGCTGGACTCTGTAAAATTTCGCGCACTTTTAGCTAGTTCTCTACAAGAATCTGGTATGAGTGAGCTTACAATTGAAACCAAGCCAACTGCTGCGCCGCTAAAAGATAGCCAAGCCGCCAAGGTTGCTGCTATGATGGGAGGTGGAGTAGAGGTGAAACTAGAGGAAGACTCATGAGTGCAAAAGACGTTCCAGTAGGAAAAATACCGCCACAAAGCCTAGATGCTGAAAAAAGCTTGCTGGGTGCTGTCTTAATCGATGACGAAGTTTTGGCAGACGCAACTGAATTTGTGAATGCAAAAGATTTTTACGACAAGCGCCATGCGATTATATTTGATGCCATGATGCGACTGTATGAAAAACACAAGCCAGTCGATTTGTTAACACTTTCCGACGAACTTACACGAAAAAAAGAGCTTGAAACAATAGGTGGTTCTGCCTATCTATCAGAACTTACCACCTACGTGCCTACCGCTGCCCATGCCGCAAGCTACGCAGATATTGTAGGCCAAAAGGCCGTTCGACGTCGGCTCATAAAGGCGAGTGGCGAGATTTCAGAGCTTGGCTACGACGAAGATACGACGACACAGGAACTTTTGGAAAAGGCCGAGGCCGAACTGTTTTCAGTAAGCGACCAAAGTTTAAAGCAAGATGTTGTGGCGCTTGAAAGTATTCTAACCGACAGTTTTGACCGCATGGAAGAATTGCATCGCAACAAAGGACAATTGCGAGGTATTCGTACGGGGTATCGAGATCTCGATACAATGACGGCCGGTTTGCAACGTAGTGATTTATTTATTTTGGCTGCGCGTCCTGCCATGGGAAAAACAACGCTCGTAACAAATCTTGCCTACAACGTTGCAACAATCGCAAAGCAACCAGTCTTGTTCTTTAGCCTCGAGATGAGCAAAGAGCAACTAGTCGACCGTATGTTGGCAGACGCCAGTGGGGTAGACGCCTGGAACATACGTACCGGAAATTTAAGTGATGACGATTTTTCAAAACTCTCAGAAGCGATGGGCGAATTAGCAGAAGCACCAATTTTTATCGATGACACGCCAGGGCTATCGGTACTTGAAATGCGCACAAAGGCTCGTCGAGTTTCGCACGAACATCCATTGGGCCTGATAATTGTAGACTATTTGCAGCTCATGCAAGCCAGTGGGCGAAGTGATGGAAATCGCGTACAGGAGGTCTCCGAGATTAGCCGTGGGCTGAAACTGATTGCACGTGAGCTAAATGTTCCACTTATCTCACTAAGCCAGCTGTCTCGTGCCGTTGAAAATCGTCCAGACAAAAAACCGCAACTCGCCGACCTACGTGAGTCAGGAAGCATCGAGCAAGATGCAGACATCGTGGCATTCATACATCGACCAGGTTACTACGAACCAGACAATCCCGAGCTTGAAAATATTACAGAACTTATTATTGCCAAACATCGAAACGGGCCAGTCGGTAAAGTAGATCTCTACTTCCATCCAGAGCGCTTGCGTTTTATGTCGTTAGATAAAAAGCACACGTCATAACCGTGTTATAATGAAACCAATCTATGGGCAAGCTAAAAATATCAGATTTTTACCTTTACAAGTGGCGCTACCCAATAGCGTATTTTGTATTTGGCTTTAGCATTCTTGCATTTATCGTTGTTGCGGGTCTATACATCCCCGGTGGATTGAGTCAACAAGAAATTACCTCAGCACTGAGTAGCGATAGTTTAAATCCTCATTTGCTATTTTCGCTTCATCCTAGCCAGCTACTATTTTTACCTTACAATCTACTTCAGGCGGCCACAATCGCAGTGTTCGGATTTACCACGTTTAGTATTAAGCTCCCGTCTATTATCTTGGCTATTGCATCGGCAGGTGGGATTTTAATACTCCTCAGTATTTGGTTCCGACGTAATGTCGCTATAGTCACCAGTATTATGGTTATTACCACTGGACAGTTTTTACTAGTGGCGCAAAACGGACAGCCGGCTATTACGTATATTTTTTGGGCTATAGCTGTACTTTTGACTGCATCGTTGATAATCAAACAAGGCAAGCTAGCGCCATTTTGGGTTATTATCGCGTTTGTATTAGCCGGCCTTAGTCTTTATATGCTGCTCAATATTTACGTCATTTTGGCTCTAGCGATTACCACCATTTTACATCCTCATGCACGACACATCCTGTTGCGAGAAACATCAAAAGTGGCGCTGGGTATTGGTACTGCGCTATTACTTATAATTGTTTCTCCGCTAGTGCTGGGCATGATTCATGACCATAGCATTATCGCGACCATGCTAGGCATACCTCAGCACTGGTCGAGCGGTGGCCAGACAGTTCTCACATTGCTGCATCAATATGGCAATTTTATGAATCCAAAAAATGGCATTATTTTGCAACCAATCTATAGCCTTGGAACATTGCTATTGATACTTTTAGGACTATTTCGAATTTTTACCACCAAATACACTACAAAAAGCTATATTATTATTTTTTGGCTTATTCTTGTGCTGCCGTTTGTCTTTTTGCATCCAAATCTAGTCAGTATTACATATGTACCAGCAGTCTTGCTGATAGCTCAGGCTGTAGATTATTTGTTTACATCTTGGTATCGACTATTTCCGCGCAATCCATACGCACGAATATTTGGCCTGCTGCCGCTAGGAGTTTTAGTACTCGGTGTCGTAGTGTCAAATGTTGATCGCTATGCCTATGGCTACTACTACAGCAGCGATGCCTATACGAGTTACTCGCGCGACTTACGTGTACTATCGGATCGCACTAGCAAAATGCCCGCATCCGCTCATGTTACATTACTGGCAGCAACTGACGAAGTGAGTTTTTATCAAGCGTACTCGAAGCATCAACGCTCGGTAGCATCACTTGATGTAGTTTCAGCTAGCAGTAC
>JAGOVX010000049.1 GCA_018060465.1 Candidatus Saccharimonadota bacterium
AAGTTCGTGGCCCTCAAGCTGGTCGGGTAAATCTTCGTATGCACCAGTGAGCTCGGCATCTTTCAAGCGTGTCACAAACTGCGTTACCTTGCGACCTATCGCAATAGTACTTGTTGCACTATGCGCCTTGTTGTCGGCTATAAGTTCGCGCAAGTAATGTTTTGCCACATTGGCATTGTAGGCACCTGCCAAACCTTTGTCGCTTGCAATCACAACAAGCAACCGCTTTTTTATTGGCCTAGCCTGAAATAGCGGGTGATTGTTGGTAGCACCTTGTTGCGCCAAATGAGCTAAGATATCGCGAGCCGTAGCCGTATATGGGGCAGTGGCCTTTGTAGAATCTTGGGCACGACGCATTTTGCTGGCTGCCACCATTTGCATGGCTTTAGTGATTTGCTTGGTGCTTTTCACCGAGCGAATACGGGATTTGAGTTGCTGTTGTGAGGCCATTACGGATTAACTCCGTTGTCATACATATCGTAATCAGCTTCATCAGTTGATGAATCATTCTCAGGAACTGCCTTTATTGATCCGGCAATCTGTTCGAGCTGGTCAAGATCAAGCGTTGGAAGACAACGTTTGATCGCAGCAATAACCTTTATCCTGCGTCGCTCGTACACATCCAGGCTTTCGCCATCAAAATCGAAGCCATCAAGACCAATTCCTTCAATCTGGGTATCCTCATCACCTAAATGCTCTCCGGCATGAACAGTCATAAATTAGCCCTCAAACCCCTTCGCGGCAGATTTTGCAGCTTTTTCAATAAGTTTGGCGAATTTGCTGTCTTTTTCAACTTTTTCGCTACCTTTTGAAAGTTCGCGCATATCATCTTTGTGATCTTTCCATAATTTAGCCAATAAGGCAGCCTGTGCGTCCTTAACTTTGGCTACTGGTATCGCATCGAATGCGCCACTGTCGACGGCAAAAATGCTGGCGACTTGCTCCCACACACCTATCGGGCTGTACTGTGGTTGCTTCAAAAGTTCTGTCAGACGTTGACCACGTTCGATGGTTGCCTTGGTCGCGTCATCAAGGTCGCTTCCAAACTGGGCGAAGCTGGCAAGTTCGCGGAACTGCGATAGGCCAAGTTTTAGGTGGCCAGAAACTGACTTTACGGCCTTTGTCTGAGCGTCACCACCCACACGACTCACCGATAGACCAGCCGAAATAGCTGGGCGAATACCCTGGTAAAACAGATCGGTTTCCATGAAAATCTGACCGTCGGTGATCGAGATCACATTGGTAGGAATATAGGCCGAAATGTCACCGGCTTGGGTTTCGATGATCGGTAGGGCAGTCAAACTACCAGCACCAAGATCATCTGAAAGCTTTGAGCTTCGTTCGAGCAAACGAGAGTGCAAATAGAATACATCTCCAGGAAAGGCTTCACGGCCTGGTGGACGACGAAGCAGCAATGACATCTGGCGATAAGCAACAGCGTGCTTCGTAAGGTCGTCATAAATCATCAGCGCATGGCCACCCTTGTCGCGGAAATATTCACCCATAGCAGTACCTGCGTACGGCGCCAAGTACAACATACTAGCTGGATCAGCAGGTCCGGTAGCAACCACAATCGTCTGCTCCATCACGCCTTCTTGTTTTAGACGTTCAACCAGTCGTGCAACCTTTGAAAGTTTCTGCCCAATCGCAACATATATATTTACCACGCCGGTTTTTTGACGAGCTTGGTTTATCATTGTGTCAATCGCAATCGCCGTTTTACCAGTTTGACGGTCGCCAATAATCAACTCACGCTGACCACGACCAATCGGGAACATGCTGTCGATAGCCATAATGCCCGTCATAAGCGGTTCGTGCACGTGCTTTCGACCCAGTACTCCAATAGCTTCACGCTCTACCAAGCCGGTAGCCTTGGTGGTAATAGGCGCGCCGCCATCCAATGGTTGACCCAAAGGGTTTACCACGCGGCCCAACAATTCTTCACCCACCGGCACCTCAAGTACAACACCCTTTAGTCGCACTGTGTTTCCGGCAGCAACCTGGCTATCGTCGCCCAAAATCACCGCACCGATCTCATCTTCCATTAGGTTCAAGGCAAATGCCTCAACCACGCCATTTTTCGTGTCAATTTCGAGCACTTCGCTATAGCCAGCTTTTGACAAGCCATGCACCCAAGCCACTCCGTCACCAACACGAATTACAATACCAGCAGACTCTAAGCCTTCGGTCTTTTGCAAGCCCGCAATTGCGGACTGCAGGTTTTGGGATAATTCTTTAATTTCTAATTCTGCCATCATTTTCTCCTTATATCGCTACCAATTTCTCGAGTTTTGCCTTTGCTGTTGCATCTAGCTGAGCATCGGGCAGGCGAATTTTTATACCCGCCAATACACCTTCATCTATTATTTCGCGCAGGATCACATTGCCTACACTAGGGTATTCGCGTCGTATAAAGCGCTGCACGTCGTGCTTTGCGTCCTCAGACAATGGGCGAGCCGATGTAACAGTAGTCAAGGCAACGCCTCGCTGCAACAATGCATCCTCGACAGCCCGCACAACTAGCTGAGTCTCGCGCACACGTCGAGCATCTATGAGGTATGCAGCGACTTCCTCTAGTACTTGGGTGGCATTGTCGCCGTTCATCAGTCGCTCAGCCGTATATTCAGCCAATTTTCGTCGAGAAATTGTTGCCATATATTACTTACTCGCTCCGTCAACTGCCTTCTTTACCACAGCACTGTCTAGTTTCTCGTCGGCTACGCTTGAAACAGCCAACCCGGCAGCTTCCTTTACAAGCCGCAACGTATCTTTCTGTAGCACCTTTCGGGCAGCCAGCACGTCTTTGGCGATTTCCTCGTGTGCCTCAGCAACAATTCGTTCGGCCTTGGCTTTGGCACCATCTTCAGCCTTTTCGACCATGCCAACTGCTTCAGACTTTGCCGTTGCCACAATATCTGATGCCTCGCTTCGGGCCTGTTTGAGCAATTTTTCTATATTTTTCTCTGCTTCGGCTGCTTTTTTCTCTGCTTCGGCTGCGGCCTTGGCGCCTTCCTCAATGTTTTCCTGCCGTGTATCGACAGCTTTCATCAAGATAGGGTAGACAAATTTACCCATCAGCAATATCAGCACTACAAAGCCGATGATTTGGAATACGAGCATTTGCCAGTCGATACCAAGCGCATCAAACACACCGCCACTTGCAGCTTCAGACTTTGCGGCGTGAGCAGCTTCAGCAAATTGTGTAAGTGTAGAATTGAGCATCTACACTCCTAGATAAACTTCGCAATAATAGCTACGATGATACCAATAATAGCCAATGAGTCGGCGAACACAATTGCCGTAATCATAAGCGTACGAATATCGGCTAGTTTTTCCGGGTTACGGCCAAGCGCGTTCAATGCACCATTACCAATAATACCGATACCCACAGCTGCACCAAGCGCAGGAAGGGCATATGCTAGACCAAATGCTAGTTCGTTCATTTGTTATAACTCCTTTTATTAATTACCTTAATTATATCATTTGTCGATAGGCGACTCACCCCATGGCGAGCTACCATATCATTCGACTGCCTTTTGTGGTACATGAGCAGCTGAATGATCGTCGTGAGAGCCATGGCTTTCTAGCGCCAGGCCAGTGAAAATAACCGTGAGAATGAACACAACATAAGCTTGGATAAACCCGATAAATACTTCAAATGCCATAAACGCAGGTAGTGCCAGCGCAGCAAAATAACCAGTCAGTACGCCCATGATCAGTAGCAGCACCTCACCCGCAAAACAGTTGCCAAATAATCGCAAGCTAAGGGCCGTATAGCGACTAATTTCTCCAAATAGTTCCAATATGCCTTCAAATGCGCCTAGTGGATCTTTGATTGGATTTCGCAAGTAGCGTTTCATATTGCCCCAGCCACCGTGCTGACGAATCGCATACACTTGGGTTGCGACGAGTGAAATAAACGCGAGCGCAAAAGTAAAATTCATATCGGCGGCAATTGATCGCAAGATCGGATCACCGTTCCATTTCACGCTGTCCAAACCAGGCAGCACGCTCATCCAATAGCTTATTAATACGTAGAAAAAGATCGTCATAGCAAGTGGCATAATTTTGCGAGCCACTTTTTTATCAGGAATCACGCTATCGATCTGGTTTAGCATACCCTCGAAGGCCCATTGCACCAGCCCAACAAAACGGTTGTACTGACCATGCTTTATTTTGTATGCCACGTAGCCAAATACTGCCAAAAATATGACAAGGCTCAACGTGCCCGTCAACATTGCATTTGTCACGCCAAATGAACCAATATGAAAGATTGGTGCGGTTTTTATGTCGATGTGCAGTTCCAGCGCGGCAAATTGTTGCATCATGGTTGTGTCGTTACCCTTGATAATTGTTTTTTGATAAGCAGTGCAGCCAAAAGGCTACCTATGAGCACTCCCGCGAGCGACAGCCATGGACCAGTAGTATACCTATCGTCTGCCCATATACCTAGGGCGACAAACAGTATAACGGGGCCAAACATGCGCCACGTTGTATCTGCCATATCAGCGAGCAATAAAAGTACCGCCTTTCGAGACGGTCTGTTTGGCTCACTCTTATGTGAATTGCCAGACGTACTCATGTACAATTGTAGTGTAACAAAAACTTTTTATTTTTACCAGTATGCCTCGCAAACACATTTCACCAAAGCCCCTACGTTTTACTCCTCACACACGATGCAAAGCCAAGCAGCGCTATGCTAGCAAGGCGCGTGCGCTTGCTGCACTAGAAGCACACACCGACAGTACTATCCTCCGTATTTACAGATGTCCATACTGTAGCGGCTGGCATTTTACTTCTTCGGCTAATACGTAATACCAACACTGATTGGGTCGTAGAACGTAGACCGCGTTGGCACATTTCTATTCGTAGTTGTACCGTCTCCTATTTGACCCTTATCGTTGCGCCCCCAACAGTACACATTTTGCGTGATCACCGCACAAAAACGATGTCCGCCACCCGCAATATCGGTTACTATTTGGTTGCTTAGCCCCGCTACTAGCGTGGGGCGATTGTCATTTTTAGACAGACTCATAGTTTCCCCTGTCCCCAATGCACCAAATTCATTATTTCCCCAGCACGCCACTTGGTTGGTTTTCGTAACCGAACTGATAGTAACAGATGACAGCACAGCACATGAACCACGGCTACCAGATACTACTCGCGTTGCGGTATAGGCCGTAGAGAGTGTACCGGCGACATCTCGTATGCTGGGAATTTGCGTAGCTTTTGTCACCGCAGTCGCTTGCGCACCCGTTGAACCACCACCAATCTGCCCATATTTATTAGAACCCCAGCAGTACAACGCGCCATCAACCATGCCCGTACCGGCTTTTCCAACTGCACATGACGTTGATTGGTTACCAGCTGTCGCGTCTACCTCACCACTTACCGAAATATCTTTGGCTAACAGCGGGTTTGCGCTACTCGAAAGGTCTACCGTGGTAGGGCGGACCCTATTGGTGCCACTAGCGCCATTACCGATCTGCCCATGCGAATTATCACCCCAGCACACCACGTCTCCTGTTCGTATGCCGCAGGTGTGATTTGCCTCAAATGAAGTCGCAAGGTCTGATATATCAGACCTTGCGACTTCATTTGAGGCAAATCACACCTGCGGCATACGAACAGGAGACGTGG
>JAGOVX010000050.1 GCA_018060465.1 Candidatus Saccharimonadota bacterium
TAATTGCCAAAATCGAGACAAAGATGGCGATTGAGCCGGAAAATCTCGAAGCAATTGTAGAGGCGAGTGATGGAGTTATGGTAGCGCGGGGTGATTTGGCGGTTGAAGCAGGCGCAGAAGTGGTGCCAGTCGTGCAGCGCAAGATCATTGCATTGTGTCGCAAGCACGGCAAGCTGAGTATTATTGCCACACAAATGATGGCCAGTATGGTGCGTCATCCAGAGCCGACCCGTGCAGAGGTAAACGATGTTGCCAGCGCAGTGATCTTGGGCGCCGATACGGTGATGCTATCAGACGAAACTGCCATGGGCAAGTATCCACTAGAAACAGTTGCAGCCATGAAGCGAGTGATCATGTACACGCAGGAAAATACCCCGCCCGCCCCTATTTCAGATGTGTTGACAGAGAAAGATACAAATGCGAGTGCCGCAATTAGCGCAGCTGCCGTACATCTTGCTGATCAAGTTCATGCGACGGCTATCGTTGCGGAAACACAGTCGGGTCTTACCGCCGAGCATATTGCCGCCTATCGACCGAACCTCCCTATTATTAGTGTAACCAGCTCGGCTCGAACGGCACAACAGCTCGCACTTGCCTACGCCAATAAAAGTTTTGTTCGTCCAAATGGCGAGACGGCCGGTATGAGCTTGGCCAAGGAGTTGCACGAACAGCGATTCTTTGGGGAAAGCGATGTGGTACCTGTAGTGATCGTGAGTGGTAAACAGCCGGGACTGATAGGTGGTACTGATACAATTCGTGTGCGCGTGCTAGAATAAAAGATAGATATGGGTGGGATGAGATTCTATAAAAGAACGGTAAAAGACGTACCTATCGCAGGTAAAACTGTACTGGTACGAGTAGATTATAATGTGCCGCTAACACCGGATGGAAAGGTGGCAGATGATTTTCGAATTCGTGCGAGCATACCGACCATTCGCTATGTATTGAAGCAGGGATGCAAGGTAGTATTGATTGCTCATTTGGGTCGTCCTGAGGGTGTTGATCCAAAACTCAGTCTCGAGCCAGCTGCTCAGCGACTCGCCGAACTACTAGCTGAGCCGGTACGATTTGTCGACAAAACTGTTGGTGAAAAGGTGCGCATGGCCATTAAGCGAGCGCCGAAACGGAGTATTACAGTACTAG
Organism: Candidatus Saccharimonadota bacterium; assembly: GCA_018060465.1. Lineage (GTDB taxonomy): Bacteria > Patescibacteriota > Saccharimonadia > Saccharimonadales > Saccharimonadaceae > UBA1020. Next base: position 1,144 of record JAGOVX010000050.1, read on the forward strand.
AGAACCTGCGATTTCATACTGAAGAAGAATCAAACGACGAGAATTTTGCGAGACAACTTGCAAAAGATAGCGGTGCGCGCTACTTTGTGCAAGATGGCTTTGGTGTTGTACACCGAGATCATGCATCTACCGCGGCGATTACACTTTTTCTGCCGAGCGTTGCCGGCCTATTACTTGCCAAAGAATACCTTACCATTGTTGGCGCAATGAAACATCCGAAGCGTCCCCTAGTGGCTATGCTAGGAGGTGCGAAGGTTGGTGACAAGATTGCCGTGATTGATGAGTTTATAAAAGTGGCCGATCGTATTTTGATTGGCGGCGCTATGGCGAATACATTTCTCGCGTACAAAGGGGTAAATGTTGGTAGTAGCAAAGTAGAAACAGATCAAGCTGCGACGATTGACCGCATCTATAAGGATGCAACTGAAAAAGTAGGTGCCGACCAAGTGGACGAATTTATTGTACTGCCAATGGATGTTGCGGTAGGCAGACTTCCCGATGATATACGTACGCGTCGTGTTGCCATGTTGGCAGATATAGCTCCCGACGACATGTGTTTGGACATCGGTGATGCAACGGCCGAAAAATTTGCAGATATTCTGCGGCACGCAAAAACAGTTGTATGGAATGGCACAATGGGCTACGCAGAAGCACCGGCATATGCCCGCGGCTCAGAGGTGGTGGCAGACGCGATGACCGAGGGCGATACTGAATCCATCGTTGGTGGTGGCGATACGGCCGACTTTGTGATTCATTGGGACTCTCATCAAGGTGATAGTTTTAGCCATGTTTCAACAGGTGGCGGTGCCGGCTTGGAACTAATGGCTGGTGAAAAGCTGCCCGGTATTGAACATCTACTGGACGCCTGAAGCCTAAAGGTGATACACTAAATATAAAATAAAGCATAAGCGAAAACTAAGGGTGTTGGATAAAAAGCTAATTGTTGGCAACTGGAAAATGAACCTCACTACACACGAGGCTAGTTTGTATGTACACAAATTATCACACTCAGTCAAAGCGCATCGCAACGTTGAAGTTGTGCTGGCTCCAGGTATGTTGGCGCTTCCAACTCTTGGGTTGCAGGTTAATCGCAAGCAATTTAAACTCGCGGCACAAAACTTTTACTGGCGCGACGCAGGTGCATATACCGGTGAAGTTTCGGCGCATCAGCTGAATGGGCTGGTAGAGTATGCCTTGGTGGGTCATTCCGAGCGTCGTCATATATTTCACGAGCATGACAAAGAAATCCGTGCCAAAGTTCAAGCAGCATTCCGCAACAATATTATCCCTATACTGTGTGTCGGTGAAACAGCGCATGAACGTAGCGAAAACGAAACGAACGCCGTACTGCACGATCAACTAGTTGGTGGTTTGGCAAATATTACTGCTGAGGAGGCCGCTCAGATGGTAATTGCGTATGAGCCAATGTGGGCGATTGGTGCTGGGGTCATTCCAACTCCTCACGATATTGAAAGTGCCGTGAGCGCTATTCGTCGACAAATCGATCATTTGTACGGAAAATCAGCCAGTCAATCAGTGCGTATTTTGTATGGCGGCAGTAGTACCGCAGCCAACGCCGCGACAATTTTGTCGGTTAAGGGCGTGAATGGTTTGCTGCCGGGTGGTGCCAGCCTGAAGCTGGATGAATTTAGCAAAATGGTAGAAATAGCACATAAATCAGGTAAGGGTAAAAAGGCATGAAGGATATTGACTTCGACGAGTTGGATAAAGCGGTAAATTCATTAATGGGTACCGCTGCAGCCGATACCGACGACGTAAAGCCAGAAGTAGCAGGTGAGGAATCTTCGGCATCAAACCCAATGCCAAACTCGAATTCAGAGTCATTACCTGTAGTGACCGATCCAGCTCCTGAAGCAACACCGACTGATGCTACTAGTGTGACGCCAAAACAAGCCGCACCGACTGGTCGTCGGGTTGGTCGGTATATGGACATGATGCCGCGCAGCTCTGATCAGCCAAAACCAGCTGCAACCGTTTCTCGCGAAGCAACTACTGTGACACCTCCTGTTGACGTCGAAAGTCCTGAACAGTCTATGCCGTCTGAAACCGCGGAGCCAGCAGCCGTAGAAGAAGTACCTTCAGTTGACGAGTCAAATGACCTACCTGTGGCTGATGCAATGCCAGATCCAATAGATTTAGCCGAGTCAAGTAGTGTCGAGCCAGAAACATCGAACGAAGCAACTGCGCAAGATTCAATGGAAGAAGCCCCTGAGGAAACGCAAGAAACAGCGGCAGTAGAAGATACTACATCGGCAGAGTCAGAATCGCCTTTTTTGCCTGATGCAAAAGTAGAGAAACGACCATTGGGTGGTGATGCAGTTGTCGATATGGCGGTAGATGCAAATAATGCGCAAACTGAAACACAAGTAGAACAATCGAATGTTGACGAATCACCAGTTGTACCAACACCTCCCGAACTAAATCCTGACATAATGGCTGTCGAGTCAACCGACCCGAAAAAAACAATTGCACAAATGAATGAAAGTGCATCAACCGTATCGGTAGAACCATCCGCGGGGGGTTCCATACCTCAGCAATACAAAGAACAGCCAAGCTCGGGTGATACAACACATGCGGCTATCTATGATGAACAGACGTATCCTGCCAATCCAAAACCTGTCAAAAAGAAATCCGGCTGGTTGTGGGTACTATGGATCTTTATTTTGTTGTCACTTGGTGCTGGTGGCGCAGTTGTGCTTTACATGATGCACATTATCTAGGCTATACTAGAAATAATGAATATTTTGGAGGGACTGAACGACGCCCAAAAACAGGCGGTTACTGCAGGCGACGGCCCGTTGCTCATTTTAGCAGGGGCTGGTAGCGGCAAGACAAAAACTCTGACGCATCGTATTGCCTATCTATTGCATGAAAAACAGGTATGGCCGAATCAAGTATTGGCGGTAACCTTTACCAACAAAGCGGCAGGCGAAATGCGTCAGCGGTTGTGGCAGCTAGTTGAACCAACGGCACATACTACGCCGCCACCGCGTTCGTTTATGCCATGGATGGGCACGTTTCATGGTATCTGTGTGCGGCTACTCAGGCTCGATGGCCAAGCCATAGGGGTGCCTGCAAATTTTGTGATATACGATGAAGACGATCGTCAGGGACTCATAAAGCAGGCTATGAAATCGCTTGGCACGAACGATTCTTCCATCAAGCCAAAAGTCGTTAGCAGTGCTATTTCAACTGCAAAAAATCAGATGATTGGCCCTGACGAATTTGAACGCTCGGCCAACTATCCGTTTCAGAAATCTGTCGCCAAGCTATACCGAGAATATGAAAAGCAACGCGTGCAAGCCAAAGCGCTTGACTTTGATGATCTGCTGCTCGAAACTGTTCACCTACTAAAAGACATGCCACAAATACGAGAAAAATGGCAACAACAATTTCGCTATGTATTAATCGACGAATATCAGGATACCAATGCCGCGCAGTACCAAATTGTTAGGGCGCTTGTGGGTGAGCAGCATAATATTTGCGTAGTAGGTGATGATTGGCAATCTATTTATAGCTGGCGTGGGGCGGATTTTACTAATATTTTGAATTTTGAAAAAGATTTCCCAGGAGCACTCGTTATAAAACTCGAGCAAAATTATCGTAGTACGAATGCGATTTTAACGGCCGCGCAGCGAGTAATTCAAAAGAACAAGCAGCGCACAGACAAGAAGCTATGGACTGCCGAAGGCGAAGGCAGCCCGGTGCAAGTTCATCAGTTATATGATGAAGTTGAAGAAGCCACTACTATTGCGAGTCGTATCGCCGCAAGCGCTGTATCAGGGAACCGTTCACCAGCTGATTTTGCTGTGCTATATCGCACCAATGCCCAAAGCTATACGCTAGAGCGCGCGTTGTTGCAGATGCGAATTCCCTATCACATTGTGGGCGGAGTGCGGTTTTACGATCGAAAGGAAATCAAAGACATTCTGGCGTATCTAAAACTATTATATCAACCAAACGACCGAATGAGTTTTAGTCGTATTGTAAATGTTCCAACTCGCGGCATTGGGCCTACTAGCGTGGAGCGTTTTCTGAATTGGCAGGCAGCTACCGGGCTTGATATTGTGGATGCTATGCTGCGCGTTGACGAGGCTGACGGCCTGACGCCTCGAGCTAAAAATGCTATGAAAAAATTGGGTGAAACCTTGCACTCACTCGCGACCACGATGGCTGATGGACTAGAGCCTAGCCTACTGATAGAGTACGTGCTAAAAGATGTTGGCTATCTGGCGCACGTGCGGGACGGCTCGCCGCTTGCAGAAGATCGTGAGCAAAATATCGGCTCCCTGGTTTCAGATGCCAAAACATTTGCATCGCTCGAAGATTTACTGTCTGAGGCAGCCTTGATGTCGAGCAGTGATGAGGCAGCTAAAGGGCCGAGTGTTACACTGATGACGCTTCATGCCGCCAAGGGGCTAGAATTTCCAGTTGTATTTAT
>JAGOVX010000051.1 GCA_018060465.1 Candidatus Saccharimonadota bacterium
TGCGGTTGGAGCCACTTAGTTTTGAAGAATTTTGCTGGGCGGGTGGCCTAAAAGAGAAGATTGCATACACGCGCAAAGACATCCCCCTGAACAACAATTTCAAAGGCGAGTTCGCCGATGCGTTTCAGCAGTACATGGTAGTTGGCGGCATGCCACGTGCCGTCACGGAATGGTTTGAGAGTAAAGATATGAACACCGTCGACGAAGTCCTTGGCGCAATTATTAGTTCCTATAAAAACGACTTTAGTAAACACACCGATCCCATGCAATCAGAAAGAATGAATTTAGTATGGCAAAGTATCCCGTCCCAATTTGCAAAAGAAAATCGGCGCTTTGTATATGGCGTTGCTCGCCCGGGTGCTCGCGCAAGAGAATATGAAATGGCCATTGCGTGGCTGGTGGATGCCGGGCTTGTACGCAAGGTTCACAACGTCAGCGCAGGTGATAAGCTACCGCTATCGGCGTACAAGGACCTACAGGCATTTAAGCTTTATCTGCTAGATATTGGGCTGCTACGTGTGCTTTCAGGATTGTCATCAGGTGACTTAGTCGGCTCGGATGACTTATTTAGTCAATTTAACGGCATGTTTGTGGAGCAATTTGTCTTGCAGCAGCTTGCAGCCTACCCAATGTACTACTGGACGTCTGGCGCGCAAAGCGAAGTTGATTTTGTAACACAAATAAGCGGCTCGATCATACCCATAGAGGTTAAGAGTGGCGAGAATGTGAAGGCCAAGAGCTTACGGGTATACAGAGAAAAATACAGCCCGAGGCTATCGATCCGATTCTCCATGAAAGACTTGGAGTTTAACAATGGCCTGCAAAATATTCCGCTATCACAAATCTGGCTTTTCGAAGGTTTGCTATCTAGCCACATCCAAGCACGGTAGCACGGATGTACGTTTAGCGCGTTATTCTTCAAACTTCAGAGGCAGACTATGAAACGCTAACGGGTTATCCCAGTCCACCTCGTACGGCTTGAGCCATACTTTTTTGTCACCAGTCAGTAGCCGCTCGGTTGTCGTCGTGAATATCTCAAAGTCTGGCAGCATATTGGCCGTTAGTCGCACCACTCGTTTTTGCGTACTGTTGTTGCCGCAAACCAGTAAAAGGTGTGGGTGGGTCACGTCATCATGCTCATCGGCGTACGTGTCGTGTTGGTTTACTCGTTTGCGTATCTTCCAACTCTCGTAGTACGGTGGAAAATATTCAATGAAGTAATCGGGGATTGTGTTCTTTTTACCAATTAGCTTGGCATACGGTGGCGGTGACAGGTAAAAATCATCGGCGCCGAGTTGGTATTTGGTATAAAGGGAAAAGTTATCGCCATACGGCTTCCTAATGGCTCTTGCTATCTCACCGAGCAATAACTGTTCGTCGATCTGCTCGTCGGTAAAGTCTTTGTTCTTGTAATGCAGCTGCGTCCGCTCATAGCCGGCTGTCTTTAAGTAACGTATACCGGCCGGAGCTAAATAATAAATAACTGGTCTTTGCTTAAAGCGATATGTTTTATCGTATAACTTAGCTACATAACCTTGCTCGACCAATACGTTTAATCGTTCGTAGATAGTTGATCTATCCTTATTTAAACAAACTGCCAAAATATCACTACTAACAAACCGATACTTCATAGTCCAAAGCAATAACAATACTCGGTTCTTAGAAAATTTATATCTCGTCTTTGGCTCGTACTTACGCATAATAATTTGTGCCTATATGTATATATAATAGAAGGAGAGAAAAAAGAAAAGAGCTAACAGGGGTAAAAAAGCGGATAAATACCGAACATGCATAGTGGGGATTTTATGTGGCAATTTTAGGCATAAAAGGTATTGAAACTATCCTTATTTAGGTGCTATACTATTCCTGTAAGGGATAGTTAAACAACCAACTTCGAGGGTAGAAAATGGCAAGAACTATAGACTCAAAGAACAAACCGAAACCTGCTGCAGAAGACGTATTTGAATACACACTCGAACAGCGCCTGAAGATTGTAGCTGACCTCGTTGTTGAAAGGATTATTGAAGATCAGAGCTTTGGCCAGAAGATAGTGGACATTTTAGGGATAGGAGCAAATGATGTTACCGAGCGAAAATAGGCAGCGCAATGGCCTGCTCGCTATCCGCGTGTCATCTGGCAAACAGAAGCGCGACGGCGATTCGCCTGAAGAACAGCGCCAGCGTGGCGAAAGTTTGGCGCTAAGCCAAAATATCCATATCGTTGACGCCGTGGTATTGGTTGAATCAGCCTCGCACGAAGAGCAGCCCATGCAGACCATTGTTGAAAAATGCAGAGAAAACCCCGCAATCGAAGTAGTGCTGATTAAGGCAATAGACCGCTTTACGCGCGGTGGATCGGGTGCATATATCAAGCTCAAAGAACAGCTAGACAATCTTAACGTTAGCTTGATTGATACGTTTGGTATTATCGACAGTCGACGAGTGAACACACTGGAACATACCGGCTTTAAATATTACTGGAGCGACTACAGCCCGTCGTTCAAAAGCGAGATACTTGAGGCTGAACATGCCAAAGATGAGCTACGCGACATTATGACGCGTATGATTGGCGCGGAAATCCGCTATACGCAACTTGGCTACTGGATGCGTCAGCCGCCATACGGCTTTACGAGCGAAACTGTTGATACCAATCATGGCAAGCGAGTTATCTTAACGCCTCACCCAGAAGAAGCGCCGTTTATACGCCGTATCTTTGAAATGCGAGCCCAGGGAATATATAGCAGCCAAGAGATCGCCGATAAAATCAATAAGCTCGGCTTCAAAACTCGTACCTCCTATGTGCGGGATAAATACGACCGCTCCAAGATTAAGCGAGTGGTTGGCGGTCGGCAAATCGATGTAAAAATGATTGACCGCATCGCTCATAGTCTCATTTATGCGGGTGTCATTAAAGGCAAATGGACAAACGATAAGCCAGTGAAAGCACAGTTTGACGGCCTCGTGTCCACTGAACTGTTTAACCGCGCTAATCACGGCAAGCTCATTATAGAAATCGGTAGCAACAAAGAAGTAACTTTACACCACAAGCAACCACCAGAGTGGCAACTGGTGAAACAATCTATAAATCCTGATTTTCCGTTCAAGAAAGTAGTCAGCTGCCCCGACTGCAGAAAACCCTTAAGTGGTAGTGCTGCACGCGGTAAGCTGGGTAAATACTACCCTGCCTATCATTGCAGTCGTGATGATCACTATTTCCGCGAGCCACAAGCGCAGTTTGACGCAAGGATTGAAAACGTCATCAAAAAATTAGAGATCACCCCAGAGCACATCGACACACTGCTAGAAATGATTGCGGAATCGTGGCGCGCCCAGCAACAGCAGACCATACAAGATGACCAGAAGCTATTAGAGCGACGCCAAGCCTATGAAACGCAAATAAGGGTCACGTTAGACCGTATGAAAGTACTAACCAGCGAAACAGCCATCAAATACATGGAAGAAGATATTGTAAGTGCCGAAAAACAAATCAAAGAGTTAGATCATCAACTTGCGAATAAACGCGATAATGCCGTCGATATCGAGCTGGTGTTGCAATACGCCAGGTACCTGTTGAAACACCTGTCGGATATCATGTTTGGCCTCCGTAATCCAATCCGAAGAGCCGCCTTTTTCGGAATCATGTTTAATGAGATGCCAAGTTATGCAGATTTAGATTTTGAAACCCACAAAAATAGCCCGCTACCGGGGGTAAACGGATTATTTAGGTGCATCCTTGATGCAAAATCTACTTCTGGAGGGCCAGCGGGGACTTGAACCCCGGACACCCTGCTTAAGAGGCAGGTGCTCTAACCAGCTGAGCTACTGGCCCATATATTGGGTAAAATGTGGATGGAAGGTACGTACGCGGTCATCGTGCTATGATCCAGCTGACTTGAGCACCGGGGTGCTCGATGATCTATCTGCACAAGGGGCTATCGCTGCCTGGTGCGAGCTGAGCTACTGGCCCGTAACACGTCAATATTTTAGCTTATCACCTCTGTTTTTGCAATACGTGGTATTCAGTACAGGAAATGGACACGTAACCTTTAGTGCAAAAAATAAACGTTGAGAGGGTTGTTTCAAGGGCGTTTTCCGATCCCATGGAACATGGCTAAGTTCTCGCTGACCTTCTGACGCCTCACAGATAAGTTCCTTGATAGTATCCATCTGATTTTCTTCTTATAATTTTTGTTATACTTACCCTATGAGGAACAAACCAAAAATGATTCTCTGGCTAGTATTTGTTTTTGTGGTTATTGCTATCTTAGTTTGGAGTGTAACAAAATTAGCCAGCAGCCATATTTTGGCCACGGTCACAAACATCATCGATAAACCCAATCAATCTGAAGACGGATATTACGAAATCACAGCACAAGATAAAGCTGGACATCAATACAAGATCAACGCAACCGGCTATCTAAATACCCCGTTATCTCCCGAGAGCAGAGGCCAAGCTTGTGTCGAGGTTCCAAAGGTAAAAATTGGCGATACAGTGTCGTTTAATTTACCGAAAAGCGAAAATGGAGCAGGCACCTTCGATATTTGCTACGAGAAGGGTCTGACTGGCTATTATTTTACTGCCGAGTAGACCCTTTGCAACAGATACTAAAATATAATGTTCGTACCTGGTAGCTGCGATTTTAATTTACTAATCGTCTCTTGGCTGAGAGGATTGCCAGTGAGGTCAAATTCTTTGAGTGTCCCGTGCAAATTCGCAAGCTCACTCGGTAAACTATTGATTTTATTATAGCTATAGTCCAGTTTTTGTAATCGGCTCAGCTGGCCAATCTCGGCTGGTATGCCCGTCATGTCATTGTGGCTCACATCAAGCTCCACGAGCTTCGTCATCTGGCGAATTTCGGCGATGAGACTTCCCTGCAAGTGGTTGTGATCGATCTTAAAGACCACGACATTTGTCATTTTGCCCATTTGAGAAGGTAGCGTCTCGATATCGTTGTTTGAGAGTAGCAAATCCGTCGTAGCGGTCTGTTCGTAAATGCTCGGCGAGACAGTCGTCAAGCCTTTGCTGCTCTGGTCGAGTACCGTGGCGTTTGCACTTGAACGCGATGAGCCTGATTGCGATGTGTCGTTAGAGTCCTGACTATTTATCCCGAGAGTATAACCCACTGCGATCCCACAAAATATCAAGATTGCTACTGCGACGATGACGATGTATTTCATAACTTGATAGTAACACTTTCTGAAATCATAAGCACATGGTACCCCTTGGTGGATACACTACGAACGTATCAATATTGCTAGAGGTCGACCTACCAAACATCTAGCACACTAGTATCCACCATTGCGTGCTCGTAGCCTTTCAGGCTTTGCAAGTATTCAATTGGTGTCATCATGCCTAGCATACTATGCGGGCGGTAAAAATTGTAATC
>JAGOVX010000052.1 GCA_018060465.1 Candidatus Saccharimonadota bacterium
TTCTCGAACTGTCTATAAAGGAATGGATATTGGCACTGCCAAGCCAACGAAAGCCGAGCAAGCGCTCGTGCCGCACTGGGGATTAGATTTAGTAGCGCCAGACGAGCGATTCACAGCTGCAGATTTCAAGAACTATGCCGAACAAAAAATTACCGAAATTCGGGCTCGTGGTAATATTCCATTTTTGGTGGGAGGCACCGGATTGTATGTAGATGCAGTAATTTTTGAGTATCAATTTGATGGTGATATAAATACAACACTGCGTAACAAACTGGAAGCAATGACAATCGAAGACTTGCAAAAACATTGTGTGGAAAACAACATAGATCTACCAGAAAATAGCAGGAACAAACGCTATTTGGTACGTGCAATTGAGCGAAAACGCGTAGGCAATAAGAGGCGAGAGACGCCAATTGAAAATTGTATAGTTGTAGGAATAGCTACAGATCGTGACATTCTACGCGAACGAATCGCTCGTCGGAGTGAACAACTATTTGCAGATGGAGTTGTGGGAGAGGCAAGGATATTGGGCAAACAGTATGGCTGGGAACACGAAGCCATGACGGGAAATATCTATCGGATTGTGCGTGACGTGCTGGATGGAACCATCAGTCTTGCAGACGCAAAGATCAAATTTGAGGTAATGGATTGGAGACTTGCGAAGCGTCAGCTAACGTGGTTGCGGAGAAATAACTTTGTGCAGTGGATGTCATTACATGAGGCGAAGAAGTATCTACAAAGTGTACTCACTGTGCTATAGTAAAAGTAAGAAATTTACTCGGGGACGCTATGATTGACCAACTATTTGGCTCAAAAACCAGGATAAAATTACTTCACCTGTTTTTAAATAATCCAGGTAAATCATTTTATGTGCGAGAGATTACGCGCTTGATCGATGAGCAAATAAATTCAGTACGACGGGAGCTGTCGAATATGCTTAGTGTGGGTATCATAAAAAGTGACACTGCTGATCATAAGTTGTATTACGAAGTGAATCAACGGTATGATCACTACGTACCACTGCGAGCTATATTTGCAGACGACACAATGAAAGATAAAAGCTCGGTATCTGCCGTACCTTCAACTCTTGACTGGCAAGGTAAGCTTGATGAGCTAGGGCATATAAAACTGGCGGTGCTTGCAGGTATTTTTGTACAAAATTCAGGAAGTAATATAGATATACTGATGGTGGGCAATCCTGCTACGGCAAAAACCAAAAGTTTTATAAAGATGCTTGAGAAGCAAGAAGGTCGCGAGCTGAACTATAGCGTATTACCGTATGATGAGTTTTACTATCGTCTAAGTGTGCGCGATAAGTTTATAACCGAGTTGCTGGCTGGCAAGCATATTGTGCTACGGGATCAAGAAAAAATACTGAAATAATAGGAGGATTATGTTTGATATTGAGTACAAAGGTGGAAATTCAGTTGTTATTACTACAAAAAAAGCAAGATTGGTAGTTGATCCAAAGCTATCGGTTGTGGGTTTGAAGGATGTTACTACAAAAGATTCCATAGAATTGGCGACGGAAGCAAGGTTGGCGGTACAATCACCTGATGCGCTACTCAATATTGAAGGTCCAGGCGAATATGAAGTTGCAGATTTTTCGATTCGGGGCGTAGCGGTAGAACGTCATATTGATACAGAGGCACAGCCTAAGATGGGCACCATGTATCGTATCGAGGTAGGTGATATCCGGATAGCCGTACTCGGTAATATGCGTGATAATTTGAGTGACGATCAGCTAGAGGAATTGGGTGTCATAGACATGGTAGTGCTACCAGTCGGAGGTGGCGGCTATACACTTGATGGTTTTCAGGCAGCCAAATTGATACGAAAGATCGATGCAAAAGTTGTCGTACCTATACATTATGCCGAAAATGGCATCAAGTATGAAGTTCCACAAGATGATTTGAGTGCTTTCAAGAAAGAGTTTGTGGCAGATGTGCAGGAAACGCCGAAATTGAAGATCAAGTCGGCTAGTTCATTGCCGCTGGTTGCCACAATCTACGAGATTGCTCGTAGTTAGAGTTGTAGAACATCAAATAAAAAATGCCCGAGATCGGGCATTTTTTATTTTGTCACTGGTTGCAGTAAGCCTTTTTTCTTTAATGTACGAATTGCCTGAGTAGAGAGTACCATGGTGACTTTTTTGCCATCGACAGAAAAAGTCTTTTTCTGTAGGTTTGGCTTGAAAGTGCGTTTCGTACGCCTTAAAGAAAAGCTCACATTGTGGCCGAATTGTTTGCCTTTGCCAGTCAGTTCACATCGTGCTGCCATAGTTAATACAACTTTCTTTTTATAATCTAACTCATTGTAGCGATTTTTTCGTATTTCGTCAAGGTTTAACTACTGTACATAACCTGTATAATAGTAAGTGTGAATATTACATATATACTGATTGTTCTTGTGGTAATACTTTTTTCAATGACACTGCACGAGGCAATGCACGGGTTTGTTAGCTATTGGCTAGGGGATGATACCGCAAAGCTACAGGGCCGTCTAACCTTAAACCCCATTAAACACATTGATCCTTTTTTAACGATATTGTTGCCGTTGCTGCTTGCTATCTCTGGTGCGCCAGTATTTGGAGGTGCAAAACCAGTGCCGTTTAACCCTGCTCGTTTGCGCTATGATGAATGGGGAGCAGCCATGGTGGCACTCGCAGGACCATTGACAAATCTGCTGCTGGCCTTTGTACTTTTTGGCGTATTTGTACTTTTTGGGATGCCTCGGGCTGATCTCTTGGGTCAATTCTTGCTTACGGGTGTTTTAGTGAACCTAGGGTTCTTTGTGTTTAATATGTTGCCAATTCCGCCACTTGACGGGTCGAGATTTGCCTATGCATTGGCACCTGATTTTGTTCGGAAGGGCATGGAGGTGATTGAGCAATATGGGTTGATTGTGGTGTTTGGTATCGTATTGCTTGCCAGCTCATCCCTTGGGCAAGTACTGGCGACAGCGACCAATGCACTGATCAGTGTTTTTATGACTATATATGGTGTGGGCTGATAAAAAAGAGTATAATAAAATTGTCCCAAGGACTCAGCGTATATGATTTCCTAACGTCATTTGATAGGGAGTTCGCCATTGTGGGCTGCCGTGGTAGCCCCAAAAGAACACCCACCTTGCACTTACGCGGGGATATATCAAAGCGCTGTATCATTTGGGACTTTTTGGTAGGGGACGTGGCCGCACGCTGGACCTGCGGTGCATCAACCTGCAATGTATAATTGGCGTAGGTACATGTATATAAATTTCGGGATGTGGCGCAGTTGGTAGTGAGAACTGCCAGGGGCAGTTCGCAAGGGAATATTCTGATGAAAGCTATGCTTTCAATCACGAAATTCCGGGGCCGCGGGACGTGGCCGCACGCTGGACCTGCGGTGCATCAACCTGCAATGTATAATTGGCGTAGGTACATGTATATAAATTTCGGGATGTGGCGCAGTTGGTAGCGCGCACCGCTGGGGGTGGTGAGGCCGCTGGTTCAAGTCCAGTCATCCCGACCATTGATTATCGGAAAGAATATGGTAGAATTAACTATATGAATAAAGACAAAACGGGAGAAGCCCCCTCCAATAGTGAGCATTTGCTGCCCATAGAGATTAGAGATTTTGTCGTCAAATTCATAGAGGAGTATCTTCAAGACCCTGATCGTGAAAGGACAGTAGGCGGTCTTTATGATGACGTGGCAAGCGCAGTTTCTGAAAAATTTGGAGGGTTTGTTCTTTTATATGCGAAGTATGATGCTATCATTGGCTACATTGACGCTAAACGGAAGGCTGATCGAGTCACCCCTTTAGCTATTGTGGACCGTGTTGTCACTTTGGGATAAAATACGTAAGACTTCGCCTTCATCAAGTCCAGTCATCCCGACCAGAGTTAGTAGGAAGGAGTAAGTAAGTAAGTATGGATTATGAACAACCAGGCGCCATAGAGCCCGCTCCAGAGTATGTTGAGATTATGTGTTGGTTTGGTGCAGCGAACTATCCAGACTCGGCTACCTATAGGTTTGGCGTGAAGGTACTGACACGTGGGTTACTTTGAGTGAGGGTGAGATAAAAAAGGCCCTTAAGGATATTAAACGCTTTGCCAAAGGTAGCGATAGGGCTACATTGGAAGCGTTTCTGGCAGAACACCCCCAGACCTAAATCTGTTATAATCTACATGATGATAGGTAACACAAACACATGAAACAACTTATATCTGTACGGGCGATCATAAAAGATGGCGACAAGACCTTGCTGGTTAGGCGAGCAAATGGACGTCAAAGTATACTTGGCAAGTATGAGTTGCCCGGTGGCAAGCTAGACTACAGTGAACAGCCTGAAGATGCGTTACGACGACATCTTCTGGGCGATACGGGTTTGACGGTACAAACAGCCCAGCTTTTTGACGTACTCACATATGTGGATCACGATGATCGAGACATACAGTATACGTTTATACTGTATTTAGTTGCACCTGGTGAGGGGGGAAGTACTGTTACGCTGAGCCCAAACTATGACAAGTATGCGTGGCGCAAAGTGAATGAAGCTCAACATGAGGAGATAACCGAATCGGCTCGGCTATTGCTAGGTATCGCTACCGCCGACAAGACACCGATAGTTGAGCCAGCTACGAGTGTGAACACTACTGAGCCACATGATGAACACAGTGGTCATTTTATTATCTATTCAGATGGTGGCTCAAGGGGTAACCCTGGCCCATCGGCAAGTGGATTTATAATCATGAATGGTCAAGAAGAAGTGATTCATCAAGGGGGAGAGTACTTGGGTATTACTACGAACAATCAGGCAGAATACCATGCTGTTCGTTTGGCGTTGGAGAAAGCGCATGAAATGGCTGCCAAAACAATTGATTTTCGAATGGATAGTTTATTGGTGGTGAATCAGCTAAATGGTATTTATAAGATAAGAAACCACGAGCTTTGGCCGATATACGAGCGCATAAAAGAACTAGCTATGCATTTCGAGAATATAAAGTTTAGTCATGTACGTCGAGAATTCAACAAACTAGCCGATGGTATGGTAAATAAAATTCTTGATGCCCATGCAGAAAATCCCTCGGATACGCTATAATACAGTACTAGGCAGCTTGCTGGACGATCGCTGGCGTTTTCGCGAGAGGAAAGTCCGGGCAGCATAGGACATGACAGTTGCTAACGGCAACCGGGCGAAAGTCTAGGGAAAGTGCCACAGAAACGATACCGCCCCTTTTGGGGTAAGGGTGAAACGAGTGACCCGCAAGGGTTGGGAGTTCTAGCGCGGCGCTTCGGCGCAAGCGTTAACTCTCAAGGTAAGAGCTCACA
>JAGOVX010000012.1 GCA_018060465.1 Candidatus Saccharimonadota bacterium
ACGCGGCAAAGATCCCTATCTTCGGCATTTGTTACGGTATGCAGCGGCTCAATATTTACTACGGCGGTTCATTGCATCAAGATATTGATACATCACTTTCGGCAAATATTGGTCATATGGAAACCATGCATGACATTGAATTTCTCGAGCCGTTTCTTGGCCTCACACGCGGGCAGATCTACGAAATTAATTCGAGGCATCATCAGGCAATCAATCTACTTGCTGATGGCTTTCGTGTTGCAGCCGAGGCGTCCGACGGCATTATTGAAGCCATCAAAGGCCGTGGTCATTTTGGCGTTCAGTGGCATCCCGAGTCGGACGAAACAGGCATTCATATGTACCGAGCTTTTGTGGCGCATTGTGCTAAAACTCCCTTGCAAACATATGCAAAATGAGAGTATAGTGAAGCTATAGGTATAGTCTCTAAAGAAAAGGGGTGAGAATGGGCCAAGAGGGATTACAGGCAGCGCGCGTGTTGATGGGCGATAGCCTGGGCTTTCATATAGTTTTTGTAATGTTGGGGCTTACGCTACCCATCCTCATGCTGTGGTTTGAATACATGAGCATTAGAAAAAATGATAAAAAGCTGCGCGATGTGGCGCATTTTTGGTCAAAAGTAACTACGCTGCTGGCTGTTACGGGCGTTATTTCTGGCACGGTGATCGCGCTGCAAATGTCGTTGGTTTGGCCAGGAATACTGAAGTTTGGCGGCAAGGTGATTGGTTTGCCATTCATGTTTGAAACATACTTTTTCTTGATTGAAGCGATATTTTTGTCGCTATATATGCTTACATGGAACTCGAAACGTGTTTCAAAGTGGCTGCACTGGTTTTTTGGATGGATGGTTGTACTAGGAAGTACCGGAAGCGCGTTTGTAATTACTAGCGTCAGTGCCTGGATGAACATGCCGACTGGGTTTGATATAGTGGCTGGCAAATTTGCCAATATAGATGTAGTAGGGGCAATGTTCTCAGTTACATCAATTGTAATGTTCTTGCACTCAATCGTGGGGTATTATTTGGCATCGGCGCTGCTGATAGCCGGAATATATGTGCTGCGGTTATTTTGGACACGCAAAAAAGACTTGAACTCACCAAAACGTACACTAGATTGGTTTATCGTACACAAACTAATGATTTTTGTTGCAATCATGGCTGCTATCTCGGCATTTTCTGCCCACATGATAGGGCAATACTTGGCGGTGTATGAGCCGACGAAACTTGCAGCATTGGAACTACACAAAACAACGTCTAAAAACGCGCCATTTATTTACGGAGGAGTTCCAGATAAAAATGGCAACCTAACTGGCCCATACATAGAAATTCCAAATGCGCTAAGTTTGTTGGCCTGCAACAAGGCAGATTGTTCGGTGCAAGGTTTGGACGCAACGCCAACGCAGCAGCAGCCGCCACTGTACATTCATGTATTGTTCGACATAAAACTTTTCATGGTCGCAGTTGTACTGGCAACCGTCGCATTGTATTTTGCATTGAACAAATGGGCTCGCGAATGGCTGCATAAACGTGTTATGTTGGGGGCATTTGTTGCGGTGAGCTGGTTTGGCGTAGCTATCGTAGAGCTAGGCTGGATGATGACGGAAATCGGTCGCCAACCATGGGCAGTAGTGGGCCATGTTAGTACCGCAGACGCTTTTACGAAATCTCATAGTGTCATGTTGATTGCGTGGCTATTCCCCGCAGCTTACGTAGTGCTATTTATCGTTACATGGTTTGCGCTGCGTCGAATTATAAAAGATGAAAAAACGCGTACAGGAGGTACCTTATAATGTTTTGGGCATATGTGTTGATATATCTGCCAATTGTACTATTCGTGCTTGCATTTCTATATGAAACCTACCTCAGTTTTATGCGACTAAAAAGTCCTAAGGCAGGCAAGGGCGGTTACGTAGCGGCTACATGGGAGGTGACACATACCTTACTCATTTTCGCCGTGGTAATGATGTTGATGTTGTTTACGGGCAGTATCGACAAGCTCGGCTCGGCTATTTATGTTGCCACCTTTACGGCTGCAGTATTTTTAGGGCTGCGATCGGTAGGCTATTTGTATATTTTCTACGTGCGCTCAACACGCACCACCAACTGGATAGATTGGGTATTTGCTTTTAGCCATGTTGGAGCGGCCATTTCACTAGTGATTGTTGTATTGCAGGCAAGTTGGTTCTTGGTGGTACATCAGCCGGCCGCAAACCTAGAATTTATCCCTGCGTTTTTGCCTGGGCTTATTCTTGTGCTTGCGGTTGGCGCGTTGCCAATGCTAACTCTGTACAAGAGCAAGTAAACGCGTCATACTTTGTGGTATATGAAATACATTATTATCGACACACGGGAACCGTTTGAATATGCAGCAAGTCATGTGCCTGGTGCCATAAATATTCCACCAGGTGAATTTATGAAGCCGAGTCTTCCGAAAGAACTCGCCGAGATTGAAAAAGATACCGATATCATTGTGTACTGCCGAAGTGGTGCGCGTTCAAACACGGTAGGGCATATTCTACGTTCACATGGTTTTAGCTCGATAAAAAATGGTATCAATGAACACCACGTCCGAAAACTCCTAGATGAGTAGTGGGCTGGCAGTAGGGTAACGCGCCCGAGGCTTGGGCGTCGGGACGTTGACTTTTTATACTACTTATGCTATTATTAAGGTATAAAGTAAAAAAACACACATATGTCACGATTTCACCTATTTCATCACCAAATTCAGCTTAGCAAGATTGATCCACTCGACAGCGAGGGTGATGATGCGATTTCTGCTGAACAGCAAGAGCCCGAGCACATTGATCTAAAAGAGCAATACGACCCAGAGCTAGCATCACGTTGGGACAAGATTGTACGTGATGTACGTAAAGACCCGGGCTGGTTTGATTTTTCCGAGGAATAAATGCACGCCGATTTTTCCGATGCACAATTCGATGCGATGATTAGCCGAGCAATGGATGAATTGCCGCAGGAATATATTCAGGGTTTGCATAACGTGGCGATAGTAATGGCAGATGAACCCGATACGCATCAGCGTGAAAAATCGAAGCTACATCATGGGCAGTTACTTCTAGGGCTGTACGAAGGTGTGCCGTTGACGCATCGTGGCGGCAATTTGGCTGGCGTAATGCCGGATAAAATAACCTTGTTCAAACATGCATTACTGGCAGTGACACATGATGAAGCAAGCTTGTTTTTGCAAATAAAACGTACCTTGTGGCATGAAATTGCTCACTATTATGGCCTGGATCACGACCGGATTGACTACTTGCAACATCATTAAACTGCTATACTGCTAATGATAGTAACAGTATCATAGCCTATGTCAGCAGAATCCACGCATCACTTACACACACATCCGCATTTGCTAGTTGTGCCACATAGGCACAATTCGTATCAGCCTCATTTGTTACGCGCAAAAGGCATGGCGGTATTATTTTTCATAGTGGCCGGGTTGCTGGGTATAGGAGCATTGCAGCAAAATGTGGGCGTACTAGGAACAACGAGCACTATCAGCCAACAGCAACTTCTGACAGCTACAAATAACGAACGATCTTTGGCAGGCACACGTGCGCTTACGCTGAATACAAAACTGACGAGAGCCGCGGCCATGAAGGCTGCCGATATGTTTAAGCAGCAGTACTGGGCACACGTGTCGCCCAGTGGTGACACGCCTTGGACGTGGCTAAAGAAAAGCGGCTACAGCTACAATTACGCAGGTGAAAATTTGGCGCGCGGCTATCGTACGAGTGCTGCGGTTGTAGCGGCCTGGATGAACTCAAAGGGCCACCGCGAAAATATGTTGCGCTCGGAGTACACTCACGTAGGGTTTGCAGTAGGCAAGGGAACGCTTCGTGGTGAAAAAACCACACTTGTGGTAGCAGAATATGGGGCACCATCGAGTAGCAATGTACTCGTTGCTACGTTCGCACCAGAGCTACACGGAACAATGGGCCTACTTACGCGGATTGGCGTAGCCTTGCAATCTTTGGATAGTGCGACACTCGGTGCACTGGGATTGCTGGGCGTGGGGATACTGGTGGGGCTAGTGGCGCATGCCTATCGCGCAAAATTACCAAAATCGTGGCAAAAAAGCTGGAAACGCCATCATGGCCTATACAAGGCTGTAGCTATGGCAGGCTGTGTGATTGTGATTTTGCTAGTCTATGGTAGCGGGCAAATATAGAGTACAATAGCCTCATGAAACCTATTACCAAAGCAATTATTCCAGTAGCAGGCTGGGGCACGCGTAGGCTGCCTATCACTAAAACAATTGAAAAATGCATGTTACCAATTGGTAATCGACCGCTGGTTGATTATGTGGTGCAGGATTGTTTGAAGGCGGGTATTACAGAGCTTATTTTTGTTGTAGGCGAAAATAGCACGCAACTTGAGGATTATTATCGTAGTAACATTAAACTGAATGATTATTTACGTCAAAATGGAAAAGACGACAAACTAGCACTTGTGGCGCCTTTGGATGGAGTGAAGCTTCGTTTTATTGTGCAGCCAACTAGTTATGGCAAGTACGGTACTGCCGTTCCAGTGGCATTGGCTGCTGATTACATTGGTGAGGATGAATCTGCAGTAGTTCTCATGGGTGATGATTTTATTTGGAATGAAGATGGTAGTAGTGAAGTTGTGCGGTTGATCAATTCAACTCCAGCAGGTGAATGTGGCTTGCTTGCGGCGCGCGTAGAGCTGAAAAAAGGCGGGACATTCGGACTTATCGTAAAAGATGAGAATGAGTATTATAAAGAAATAGTCGATCAGCCACTTGTTGAAGATAATCCACCGAGCACCCTGGCAAACATTAGTAAATATTTGCTGTCAAAAGAAGTTTTCGAGATTGCCAAAAAATTACCTCCTGCACATAATGGGGAGTACCAACTGCCCGACGCAGTCAATCAGTACGTACTTCAAGGTGGAAAGGTAAAGGTTGTACCTGCTGTCGGTGAATATCTTGACGGGGGTACCCTAGAAGGCTGGCTACACGCCAACACCGTGGTTGGATCGACGTTATGATAGACGGTGAGCCGCGGCCAAACCCGCTACTTGAATTTACTGATGAAGAAAAGCAAGCCATTGCCTCGATAGAGGAGGCGGTAGATGCGTTTCAGGCCGAGACTGGCCGTGGCTGCGTGATGAGTGAGCAAGAACTGTTTGATAGGCTTAGCATAGAAGCGAAAGGCGTGTATATCCGGCTACGTCAGCTCCAACCATCTGAGTACGGTATCAGCATACCACAGGTAGGTGCGGACGATACGGCCGGACGCCAGCTGGTGGATGTAGCGTCACAATCTATTGTGAGAGAGGGCGTAGAATTTCACACAGAGCCACAATATTTGAGTCCTGCGGTGTACGAGGCATTTACAACAATGGCAGAGGCTATGCATACCGACACCGGAAAATCTCTTATTGTAGAATCAAGCTATCGGTCTCCTGCGTATCAAATGAGCCTACTGTGTCATTATCTGATTGAAAATGGCTATGATGTGGCCACGACGTTACGACGCGTAACACTGCCAGACTTTTCCGAACATTGCAGCCTTGATAGCACAGCCCTAGATTTTATTACCGCAGATGGAATACCCGACGACGCAGGCAATCCAGAGGATTTTGAAGATACTTCAGAGTTTGACTGGCTACAGGTGAATGCATCACGCTTTGGATTTGTGCTATCGTATCCTCGAAATAACGTGCACAACATGACCTACGAGCCCTGGCATTGGCGGTTTGTGGGAGTCGACGCTGCTGGTTTAGATACACCAGAGCAACAGTTTAATTAGTAGGTGATGTAACACCGCAGAGCAACAAAAGATTCCGTGTGGTGTCTGCGAATGTATTTATGTCGTATTTTTTCATCGTTTTGAATCGATCAAGCGAATAGTGCACCGTATCAGACCCAGCGGTACATGATTCTATACCAAATAATGTTTTATCTGGCGGGCTGTAGGCAAATGCAGAGTGGCGAAGTGGTCGCAAAGGTATCTCATCAGACGGAAATTGGTAAACAGAAACCGTGCAAGGTTTGGTTAAGCCGTCATCTGTGAATTCGACTTCTCGTGTATTGAGCAGGGTTGGCTCTGCAGAATAACCGATGCCAAAGATTGTTCCGGCTGGCATGCGTATGTCACAAAATTGTAGGGCAGCGAGTGACAGCATTGTACTTGCCTCAAATTCTTTACGCAATCCCAGCGGAGTCTTGTTACGATCTAGGTATACAGATATCTGTGTATGTTCGTCCCCAGCAAGCTTCTCGCCTTTGACCTGTCGTACAATATCTGCAAAGCGTATCTCGGCTTCTTCGCACAAGTCGATCTGTGCAGAATGATCAGGCCGTACATGTGCCGAACTCTGAAATGGTGTGTCGGCATAGACAGGTTCGAGATACGCACTAGTACTACGCAGCACATCTAAATGTCCAGACTTGTCGCCACCACCTGGATAAAATAGGTACATGAGAGCATAGCGTAAAAGCCCTTGTGAATAGCGAGGCGATAATGTATCTACATGTAATTGTGATTTGTCGAAAAAATCCGCATCATCGTCAAGCTTTGAAAGTATACGAGATAAAACTTGCAAAGAAATAGTGTAACTATCTGTGGCGTCAGGGTTCTTTATCTGACTATATTTTGCGTCAAGGACCGTTAGCTCATTAGCTAAAAATTGGCGATCAGCCTCAAGACAGCTTGCTACGTAGTCACGTACTTCAGGCATAGATGCGGTAGCCATTTGTATATATTATAACAAAACTAACATGTTTTGTCAATATATCCTCTTTAATCTTTTTCTATCTGAGCAGGATAGTTGTTGGGTGTTTTACTATAGGGATAATGGAGTAGTTGAGGTATTGCATTTTATACGGATATCTGCTATAATAAATAGATTAATATGTTCAGAAGAAAAAATAATAATAATACTCCTGCTACTTTGGCCCCCGGTGATGCAATAGATGCTCATCGAGTTGATGATGTCGAGCCATCTATTGATCAATTCTTGAACCAGTATGCCGCATTGTTATCGGATTCGGCAAACGGATGGCAAGTACTGCCTAATGGCTTTAAGGATTTTATGCTAAAAGAGGAAGATTCTATAGCAAGAACATTTAATGAGGGTGTTCAAGAGTGTTTTCGTCAATCAGGGATACCGCAGCCTCCCGAGGGTTCCGTTGATAGAGAAAGCAGTCGACTGCTCGATGCGCTACCCGCATTTATGCATGCGGTTACGCAGCGCAATGTGCATGATCTAGATCCTGACACAGGCTTTAGGGGCATGGCGCGTTTTACTAAAAATATCAAAACACTTGGAGGGATAGGATTTGCCCATATTATTACTCGTAAAAGCTTTCCCTTAGCAAAACTTTTGCTTGAATGTAGTAGTACCGCAGGTAACATAAAATATTTGCAAGGTATTGATAGTCAAATTTTGAATGGTTTGTGTGCCGAGTTGTTGAAAAAGCCAGAAAATGTAGACGACCTTTTGACATTGTATGATGACGGTGGGACGGATGTATATCCATTGCTCGTAGAGCTACAAAAAATTATTGCCGCAGACTGGCACAATCCAAATCAAGAAGAAAGTATACTGCGTCGACATGCGGAATCTTTAACATCCGACCCTTCTATGCATATTGTAAACTTTTGTGAAGCTGTTGGTCGTGGTGAGTATAGTGATTCGGCAGCAGCGATGGCTACATATGCGCTTGTAAGTAGTGAACTTGCGGTAGACGGGGAGTCTATTGCGAAACATCTTCATACGTCTGCAAACAGATGGTCGCAAGTACCTGATTTACAGGATGAATTCAATGGCTACGTAGCATACGTAGCAAAAAAGGTAGAGCAGATGTTTTCAAGTATTGCAGGACTTAAAAATGATGCACCTGCACGAAATAAGCCCACCGATGAAGAATTTGAAGCTATGAATAGGGTGATGTGTGTATACACTCCAGCTTCTGCAAAAGATAAGAGGCGTACTTCGAGGTTGATAGGTCAACATACTATTAGCGCAGGGCTTGGCTCGGACAAAAAATCACCGTCGAACACTACCGAGCAAGATACATCAAAGCCAAGGCAGCTAGTGAGGCTTAGCTACGTAAATGGCCGTGGCTGGGAAGTAGCTTCGAAAGAAGGTAATGGGTTTTCTGCTGAAGAAATCGTAACCGAATGTGGTATTCAGAAAGGTCAGGACGGCTTATTTGATGATATGACTATGGTGGTTAGCTACCTTCAAGATCCTACTAAATTTTTCCCCGGTTCAAAAAAGATGCAAAGTGCATCTGCAAGCGTAACCCTAGGCGGAAAGCGGCGCGGGCTGTGGCGGTTCGCTCCTGATCAAGAGCCTGGCTTATCGATCAAGCCGAACAACAGATTCCACAGGATCGTCTATGCGGTAGTGGATGGGAAGGTAGCCATTGTAGACATACTGAGCCATCCGGATTTTGATAAGAAATATCCCACAGGATAATATTGGTGATGCTTGAAAGCTACGCTCACATCTGTTACAATAGTTCAGATTGAATACTAATTAAAAGGAAATTTCATGAAAGCAGTCGTTCGTATCGGCGGTAAACAGTATGTTGTCGCTGAAAAAGAGACCCTCCTGGTGGACCGCCTCCCGGAAGGAACTAAAGAGCTCACCCTCGACGTACTCATGGTTGTTGATGGAGAAAAATCTACTGTCGGCACACCTACAGTCAAAGGCGTTAGCGTAAAAGCCAAGGTGGTTGATGAAGAAGTAAAGGGTGACAAACTACGCGTGATTCGCTACAAAGCGAAAAAACGTGTCCACACCGAAATGGGCCATCGCCAGAAATATAGCCGTATCGCCATCGGCACAATCGGTAAATAGCCAAGAATCTCCGCCAGCAAGGCGGAGATTTTAATTGTGAGTGTTCCGCTCGTGCTATAATACTAGAGATAATGAGGGTAGAATAAACAGTGACGACAGTTATTTCTGTGACCAATCAAAAAGGCGGCGTTGGTAAAACCACGACTGCTGTTAACGTTGCATATTACCTCGCAAAAGATGGCCACAATACGCTACTTGTCGACTTTGATCCACAGGGCAATGCCACGAGTGGGCTGGGGTTTGACAAGCAAACGCTAGAAACTGGCACTATGACCGATGTGATGCTAGAAACGAAAACACTGCAGGAAGTTGTGCTGGCTACCAAGCACAAAAATCTAAGTCTTGCACCAGCTACACCACATCTGGCAAATACAGAAGTGGAACTTGCCAAGGCGGGTCGGCGCTTTACGCGACTTAAAAATGCAATCGCAAATACCCCTGGCTATGATTATGTGATTATAGACAACCCGCCAAGCCTTAGCCTACTCACTGTTAATGGGCTGATTGCTTCACGCTACGTGCTACTTCCGGTGCAAGCAGAATTTTATGCCCTTGAAGGGCTGGGGCAACTACTAGAGACGATGAAATTGGTTCGCAAAAATATGAATCCAACATTAGATCTTGTTGGCGTTTTGCCGACTATGCTCGATAGCCGTACGACTCTTAGCAATCAAGTGTACGAAGAAATTAAAAAACATTTTCCTGGTAAAGTTTTCAAAAATACGATTCCTCGCAATATTCGATTGGCTGAAGCTCCAAGCCACGGCGTGCCAATAGGGGTATATGATCGGTTTTCAAAGGGAGCCAGGGCATATAAAGCCCTTACAAAAGAATTGCTCGAAAGGATTGCGGTATAGCTATGAAAAAAGGTTTGGGCCGAAATTTTGAATCACTCATTCCGGTAGACTTGCTGGATGAATCATTTGATCCAACGGCAGCGACTGACGAGCAGATAAGTGATTTGCGTAATATAAAGCTAGCTGAAATTACTGCCGACCCCGACCAGCCGCGTCGCCACTTTGACGATGAGGCAATGGCCGAGCTTACATCTTCTATCGAACAACACGGTGTCTTGCAGCCAATAGTTGTCGTGCCATTCAAGGGAAAATATCAGATTGTTGCGGGCGAGCGTCGTTTTCGAGCAAGTATACGTGCAGGCAAGCACAGTATTCCTGCGCTAGTTCGCACACTAAGTGCGCAGCACAAATTAGAGCTTTCACTCATAGAAAACATCCAGCGTCATGATCTAAACCCAATAGAAATGGCGACAGCCTACGGCAAACTGCGAGATCAGTTTAATCTTACACTCGAGGAAATTGGTACACGGGTAGGCGGCAAGTCGGTCAGCGCAATTTCTAATACGTTGCGCTTGTTGCGGTTGCCACACAGTGCAAAGCAAGCCGTGGCGCGTGGCGATATTACCGAAGGACAGGCGCGCCCACTTGTAGGAGCAGACGCTCAGCGTGTTGATGAACTTTTGCCAATAATTATCAAAGAAGGTTGGAGTGCACGCAAGATTGAACAAATAAGTAGTAGCGTAAAACCTATTATGCGTGCTCGGCCTGCGTCTGAAAAAATGCAGTTTATCGATGAAGCAAATACACTCTCGAACAAGCTAAAAACTACTGTAAAAATACATGCGACGCAGCGTGGTGCGGGTGCATTTACGATTGCATTTACGAGTGATGTAGAACGTCAGCGTATTCAATCATTACTAGAAAAATAACCAAGCATTGGCTAGCCTCATATCTTTACCGCGGGAGTATCGATGTACTTGGCTAGAAGGTGCGAATTTGCGTAAATGGGAATACGCGTAGGGCTACGGGGCCTATAATATCATAGAATGGAATGGTGCCGAGGCCATTGCGCGAGTCGCTTGAGTAGCCAGATTGTCGGTGGTCGCCGGCTACAAATAGCTCGCCATTTGACACGATCTCGTCTACTTCGCCATCTGTTGGCTGTTGCGGACCTTTCGTGAAACTATCTGGGTTAAAGCAGCCCTTGTTGCCGTGTTTGCAGACGGTGAACGTACCGTTTTTTAATATGACATGCTCACCAGGAAAGGCAATAACACGCTTTACTATGTATTCTTCACCAAAGCCAGATACGTATTTCGGGTTTTTAAATACAATGACCTGTCCACGGTCTGGAGTGTACCGTTTGTTTTGTAGCTGTGCGAGCGTTACTGGGAGGCGATTTACTATCAGGCGATCACCGGTATGGAGTGTATTTTCCATGCTGGGCCCTTCTACATTGAAGCTGCGAAATACAAATGCATTAATAATGAGCGTACCTACTAGCACAAATAGTACAAATACAATCAAGCCGAATAAATCTTTCATACCCTGGTGGCGCTCAAAAAAACTTGCGTTCATCTCATTTACTATACACGGTGAACTGTAAAAAGCCTATGGTATGTCGGCGTTTTTCAGCGATATAGGCTGGATATTTGCTACAATGGAAAGAGTAATTTATGAAAAAACACATCCATTCAGTCGATGGCTTTATTCCTCGCCAAAGGGCGAGTAATTTAGGTGATCAACACAAAGTAGCACCGCCAAATGGCTTCAAGCCGATAGAACGACCTCAGTTGGGCGGAACCGAAAAAGCAAGGAATATCACGGCAGTACAGCGACAAGTCGGAGTGGTTTCTCGATCAGAGATCGATGAGTCTCTCGCAGGTATCGACCAAGAAGTACCGGCCAAGCCTCGCCGCAAACTGCTGCGACGGCATCGTGGTCCAAAAATCGAAACGAAAAAACGTAGAAATATCAAACGCATACTGAAACTACTGGTACTCCTGGGTATAGTGTTTGTTGTAATTAGTGGCGTACGTATGTTGATCTCGGGCGGTCGAGTATTCCAAGGTAATATTCTGGGGCTGCTTACAAATCAACAGCTAAAAATGGATGAAAATGGTCGTAGCAATGTGCTGGTGTTCGGCACATCAGAAGATGACCCAGGACATCAAGCACCGTATCTCACCGATTCGATCATGGTAATGAGTATTGACCAAACACAGAAAAATGCCTACATGATGAGCATACCGCGTGATTTATGGGTAGAGTATGGCAAGGCGTGCAATGCGGGCAATCAAGGCAAGATAAACGAGGTATATGGCTGCTACTCGAACTTTGGTAAGGAAGATGCTGCGGGTGCCGCTGCGTTGCAAAAGAAAGTTGGCAGTATTCTCGGAATGGATATTCAATACTACGCGCATGTAAACTACTCGGTAGTGCGGGATGTGGTAAAAGCCCTAGGTACGATTACGGTAGATATAAAGGGTAGTGGTGGTGCACCTGGTGTGATGGATAGCAACTTTGACTGGAAGTGTGGCCCGACATATGCTCAGCGCATGCGCACGTGTCCACCAAATGGTCATTTTATTGAATACAAAAATGGCCCTACCGTACTTGATGCAGAACATGCCTTGTATTTGGCTCAGGCGCGTGGCGACTCGGTGCCAACCTACGGACTCGCACGGTCAAACTTCGACCGTGAGATCAATCAACAAAAGATCGTAAAATCAATTCGAGAAAAAGCACTGAGTGTCGGTACGCTGACAAACTTTGGCAAGGTAGCAGACTTGATGGATGCCGTAGGAAACAATCTTCGCACCAGCTTTCAGACAGGTGAAATACGTACACTGGCAGCGTTGGGGCAAGATATTCCGGCCGACAAAATTACGTCAATTAGCTTTATCGAGGAAGGCAACGAGCTACTGGTAGGCGCAAACTTTAGTGGAGCAGTCGTGCCCGCTGCGGGAACATTTGAATACGGCATGGTGCAATCGTTTATCATGAAAAAACTAAGTAGTAGTCCAATCGTACGTGAAGCAGCGAGGGTGGCGGTATTAAATGGTACAACAGTTACTGGTCTTGCGAAAAAAGAGGCCGACGGTTTGCTCGCAAAGGGCTACACGGTGACAACAACTGCTACTATGCCGATCCAGTTTAGTGAAACAACTATTTACAAGCTTAAAAAAGGCTACGACGGCACGGCTGCTGCGCTGGAAAAATACTATGGAACAAAAATTAACGTATCACGACCAGATACGTCGGTGCCAGCAGATACCGTATTTGTAGTAGTGATTGGGAGTGATCGTGCAAAGTAATAAATGGTATAATAAGGACAATCTATGGAGTTATTAAAAGTTGCACGCCGCCGGTCATTCCTGAGTGAAGTTATGTACGTACTACTAAATGCGTTGGTGGTTGCTGCGATCGTGATAACAGTGATTGTGACAGCTGCGCCGTGGTATGCGTTTTTATTGATCGCACTTAGCAAATGGCGAGTATTTGCGGTTCGTACTCGATTTTGGGCGGCGAATATTCGGGCAAATATGGTAGACACCATTGTGGGGTTGAGCACTGTTATCTTGGTGTATACCGCCAGTGGCTCATTGTTGACTCAGATTATTCTGGGGCTTCTCTACCTAGGGTGGTTGTTGCTAGTGAAACCGCGTTCCAGCCATGGGGCAATTGTAGCGCAAGGTGCAATAGGGTTGTTTTTAGGAATTTGTGCCATTATGCAGCTTTCGGCCAACTGGCCGGCATCGCTGGTGGTACTGCTGTGTTGGGCGGTGGGCTACAGTGCGGCTCGCCATATCTTGAGCGTTGAACACGAAACTCACCTGAATTTCCTTAGTTTACTCTGGGGGTTCATCGTGGCAGAAATTGCGTGGCTAAGTTACCATTGGACAATAGGCTACAATTTGCCTGGTCATATCAAGTTGCCGCAAGGTGCTGTTATTATCGCACTACTAGGCTTTTTGGCAGAACGAGTCCATGCCAGCTACCAGCGAGACGGCAAAGTACAGCTTTCAGAAGTGCTGTTGCCAACTCTTTTGTCTGTAGGGGTGATCGCAGTCATTTTATTCGTGTTCGGTAGTGTGCCAAGTATTTAAGCAATATTTCAGCAATTTTCGGTAGAAAGGGGAGGTATGGAAAATAACACAATGCAACAAGAAACAGAAGAACGAGTGATAGGCGTGGGCCATAGTGTGCCTGCAGTCACGGCGCGCCGCCGGCCCAATCTTCCACGGCTGCTCGCAATAATTTTAGTAGCAGGCCTTGCAGGGTATCTGGGGAGTTGGTGTCAAAATTATGTCAACAATGGCACTATAACATCACTCCCAAAGATGTCGGCCAAAGATGATGGTAACAATATTGTTACGGCCAGCGAGGAGTCGATTGCCTCGGTAGCTAAAAAAGCATCTGGCAGCGTTGTGTCCATTCTGACTTCTTCAAAACAACTTTCATTTTTTAGCCAAGAATACGAACAGCAAGCTGCTGGTACGGGCATGATCGTGAGCAAAGATGGCTACGTGCTGACAAACAAGCATGTAGTAGATAAGGCAGATTCAGTCACGGTTATTACACTCGATGGCAAAACATATAAAAATGTGGAAGTGCTAGGCACTGATCCGCTGAATGACATAGCATTTTTGAAGATAAATGACGTCACAAACTTGCCGGCTATTAGCATGGGTGATTCAAAAACAATTCGTATTGGCCAAACGGTGGTTGCAATCGGCAATGCACTTGGGCAGTATCAAAACACGGTAACCAGCGGTATTATTTCTGGCATTGGCCGACCGGTTGTAGCTGGAAGCCAGGGTGGTAGCTCAACAGAGAGCTTGAGCGATTTATTGCAAACAGATGCGGCAATCAATTCAGGCAATTCAGGCGGCCCACTACTAAACTTAAAAGGCCAGGTGATCGGTATCAATACCGCGATCGCTGCCGATGCGCAGGGTATTGGCTTCTCTATCCCAATTGGTGCTGCAAAGGGCATGTTGGCGCACCTTATTAAAACTGGCAAGTTGCAGCGTCCTTACCTGGGCATACAGTATGTGCCTATTACTCCGGCGGCAAAAGAAACATATAAACTACCGGTTACAAAAGGTGATTACATTCATGCAGCGACTGGCCCAAGTGTCCAAAAAAATGGCCCCGCCGACAAATCAGGCGTAAAAGATAAAGACATTATTACCAAAGTAAATGGCGTAGAGGTAGATTCGGGTGCGAGCGTGTCGACACTTATTAGCGAGTACAAACCAGGCGATACAGTGCAGCTTACTATTATTCGCAGCACAAAGACCATCACCGTGAATGCGACGCTGGGTGTGTATAGCAGATAAGCCTACACGTAGAAGCTAATTGCAAAATCATCGCGCAAGGCTTCTGTCAGACCTAACTCGGTGCCATACTGTGCTACGGCATCGAGTTGCCTTGTATCAACTTCGAGAAGTATCAGGCCACCTTGTTTCATTCGTCTAGTGCATTGTTGTAAGCAGCGCCGTACAATTGCCAGGCCACCATCATCTGCAAACAGTGCGTCGGCAGGTTCATGAGCCAACTCGGGCGACCTGTCCCATGTTGCATCAACATAGGGTAAATTCGCTACCACAATATCTGGAGTGTAGGGATAATTCGCAAGCAAGTCAGACTGGACTATTGCAACCTGCGCCTGCAACGTTGTTGCGTTTTTCTCGGCAACTGTGAGGGCATGACGACTCGTATCTAACAGCGTAACCTCGAGTGTTGGAAATTCTAGCTTGGCAGTAATACCAATGCAACCACTGCCAGTACCAATATCAACCATACGTTCGTGTGTGGGTGTACGCTCCTTCAGCAATGTGCGCAGTTGTTCTACAAGCTGCTCGCTTTCAGGGCGCGGTATCAAAACAGCAGGTGAAACGATAATACGACGACCATAAAAATAGCGGTGCCCCACAATGTATGCCACAGGCACGTGATCTTTCCGAAGTTCAAGCCGTGCATTGGCAATGTCTTCATGTCGTATGTCCAATGTTTCGTCACCATGGGCGTGCAAATAGGTGCGTGGTTTACGCAGCGTGTGAGCAAGCAAGATCTCGGCATCAAGTCGTGGCGAAGCAAACATCGCATCAGCCAATTCATTCGTGGCACTCGCCAACCACCCATGTATAGTCATGGCTGTATTATACCATAAAAATGGCAAATCTCAATCTATACAACAGTTTGTATCCACTCAAAGAATTTTGTCAGCAAAAAAACCAAAGTGCCGACATTTAGCATCACGCCAATACATCCGACGAATGTGGCAAGCGCCCACACTGCAACGTCTCGATATACAATAGAGAAACCAAATAGCATTACCGCAATACTGGGCGGGGTATCAGCCACGGGAATAATGGTCCAAAAACATAGGGCACATACCACAATAAAAAGGGCAGTAATAGCTCGAAAAAATGAATTATCAAACAAGTGAGCGAGGCGTTCTTTTGAAAAGCGCCCTGCGTGATACCAAATCTTGTCATGAAATTCACGCAACTTTTGAAACGACAATACTTTATCACGAGCCGCCAGGATGCGTGATTTCTTATCAGAACCAGTAACTTTGCCTAGCAGTAGCCCACTAATGGTCAGAATAATGATAGGAATCGACATTGCATGCGCGATGCCACCTGTCGCAACAGGTAGGGCACTTGGCAGCGCGAGTATCACCAGCAGTTCGCCTATAATTTTTTGCTGTTCATGCGCAGTGTGTGTGGCCATTTTTCCATTGTAGTACAAGGGGTGTCGGTATGTATATATTGACAAAAATTAGCATAAGTGCTATAGTGAAGTAAAGGATACAAAAAAATAAATATGAGTCACGATACACCATCACATGAAACATCACCACAACGTCTTACAAGACGCGAAAAGTTATTGGCTACTGTCGCTTCTGTTGCTGCTGGGCTAGTAGTTGCCACAGGCTACGGCATTTTACAAAATGGTGGCAATACACCTCATAAACCAGAGGGTAGAAGTGCTGTCGCCTGCGGAACTGCAGAAATTGGAGGCGCCAAGAGTGGTTGGACGCTCGGTGCTGCGCATGAGGCAAATGACGCCGCAAAACACGCCGCCGCAGAAAAATTGGGCGTTGCTCCTAGTAGGGTAGATGCGCTTCCAGATTGGAATAACGATACCGCTGCAGCAGAAATGGCTGGAAAAGAAAATAAATATCCGGATAAAAAAGATACTTTTGAAACTTGCGGCAAACTCATCTTGAATAAACGCGGCATACCGGTGGAGTATGTCGTGGAGGACGCCAAAATCATTGATGTCGTCAACACCCGGTAGTGAGTTATTGTGAATTTTGAGCTTTTAGCTCGCGCTCGGCTGCTTGCAGTTTCTCTATCACATCATCTATGTCACCATTCATAGCCTGAGGGATGCCGCTGCGACTGTAGCCGATGCGGTGGTCGGTAATGCGGTCTTGTGGGAAGTTGTAGGTGCGGATTTTTTCACTGCGGTCGCCACTTCCAATTAGCGCGCGTCGTTCGGCGGTAAGTTTGGCATTTTCCTCATCAATTTTGATCTGAAGTAGTCGTGAACGCAGTACGCTCATGGCTTTTTCTTTATTTTTTAATTGTGACTTTTCGTCTTGGTTGGAAACAACGAGTCCACTGGGTAGGTGAGTAATACGCACTGCCGAGTCGGTGGTGTTGACACTTTGGCCGCCGTGGCCGCTGGCTCGAAATATGTCGATACGTAGGTCGTTTGGATTAATTTCAACATCAGCTTCTTCGGCTTCGGGGAGCACTGCTACAGTTACGGTACTGGTATGAATACGGCCTTGGCTTTCAGTGGCCGGTACGCGCTGGACACGGTGCACGCCACTCTCGAACTTTAGGAATGAATATGGCATGGTGCCCTTAATTTCAAACACAACTTCCTTGTAGCCGCCGGTATCGTTGGCACTTTCGCTCATGAGTTCTGTTTTAAAGCCATGTGCTTCGCACCAACGTAGGTACATACGGTAAAGCTCGGCCCCAAATAGGCTGGCCTCATCGCCGCCTGCGCCGGCACGGATTTCTATTATCACGTTTTTTTCGTCGTTTGGATCCTTTGGCGTTAGGAGGATAAATAGTGTTTCGTTTAAGGTTTCTAGCTCGTGCTCTAGAGTGGGCAATTCCTCTTTGGCAAGTTCGGCCAGTTCGTCGCCGCCACCAGAAAGTTCTTTAGCTTCAATAATTTGCTTTTCCAGCGCATCGCGGCGATTGGCGGCAGTGATTAGCTCCTCTAGTTCTGTAAGCCGGCGATTTTTCTTGGCGTAATTTGGGTCGTTGAATGCGTCAGGACGCGACAAAAAGGCACCAAGTTCGTCTTTCTCAGTAACTAGATCGGCAATATTGAGATTAATTTTGGGCATTTTATATAGTATAACAGAGGTAAAAGAAAAAACAAAAAGGAATAGGCACTGCTTGTTCTCCTTTAGTTTAATGAATCGCCACACAAGCTAGTTGACAAAAAATCATAAGTGTGATAGAATGTATCCATAACACTAGTAAAACAAAAAAAGGTACCACCACAATGAGCGCAGAAAAACCCGGTTACAGATACGAAGGCATGAGCGACGCTGAACGTACAGAAGCGCAGATAGCGAGAATAGTAGGCATGCTATCAAAAAGGGCATTAAGACTTTCGGTTGATCAAAATGATACTGCAGGAGAAATTGTAGGACCAGATGGTAAGACAATCGCATACAAAGTTCATAACGATGAAAGCGGTAGCAGCGCTGTTTCATTGGAGACAGTATCCCCAGTGTCAGGAGATGCCTGGGTAGGTGATAGGGAAGAACGGATGGTACATATTAACACCACTGAAGAAGGTGAAGCAGAGGTTAAGGTTAAGTCTATGTTGGCAACAGATGGTGATACGCGCTATAAGCATATGAGCCTCAAGCCCAAGGAACGTGGGTTACGAGTTGCGACTGAGGTGGGAAAGGCTGGCGGATTCCCAGCTACTAAAGCTGTTGCCGAGTTTCCTGGTGGATCTAAATATGCACGACACGCTGCTGCTACGATTCTTAGCGAGGCTCGTGGAGTGTTAGCAGATACCGAAGGTGCGGAGCATCAAGCAGTGCAAGAAGCTATAGATAAAACTTTAGAAATTACGTAGTCTCACTGTCGATACAGCAGCCAGCATACTCAAGTTTTATACAACCAGAATCACGAAACTAAACTCATCTGGTAGCCGAGCAAGACACATATCAAGAGATAGTAGGAGTACTAGATGTGGTGGTGATTTTGTGTACCGCGACAAAGCACAAGGTAGACAAGGCGACAAACGCTATCAGTAGCAACGCGTTCAGAGGTGAGTTTGGTGTAAAGCCGGCTAAAATCCAGTAGGGTATGTATTCTAGGCCAAGGCTTGCAGCAGTCATAGCAGACCCGATACCGAGTGCGGTTAGTACGATTGATTTTACTTTTGCGTAGCTAGGTTGACTCATTTGATTTCAGTATATCATAACCGTATTGCAGAATAAAAACACAGCGTCACCTAGTGGGCGACGCTGTGTTTTGTCTAACGCTAGACTATTTCTCTGAGCTTGATTTCTTTGCTGCTTGGGCAGATTTTTTCTTCGCTTTATTTGCAAGTTCGGCCTTGCGGGCTTCAGCGGCGGCAAATTTAGCTTTGAATCGATCGACACGACCTTCGGTGTCGATGATTTTTTCTTCACCGGTAAAGAACGGGTGAGAGGCGCTACTGATGTGGACTTTTACGAGAGGATAGGTGTTGCCATCTTCCCACTTGATCTCGTCATCAGTTTGCGCAGTGCTTTGCGTAAGAAACGCAAAACCAGCCTGATCGTCGCTAAATACGACGGGGCGATAGTTGGTTGGGTGTATACTGCTTTTCATATCTAGACGATTGTACCGTAAAGAGGTAAAAAAGTAAAGAACCCCCATGTCTGTGCCGGCGTACCTAGCGGCACCAGATGAAGTAGATGCGTTGTTTAAAAACAGGCGATGCGCGGGTTCAGGCACTAAGGGCCGAATCATTCCCCCTGAAGATATGAAAAGCCCGCCAGCAAAGTGCCGCGGGCCAGGAGAGTTGTGATGATTCACAATTCTTCAACTGGCGGGCTTTTTGTTGGCGGGCTAGTGCGCCTTGGGCCGTGAATGCCATGGCATGAAGCCAAAAAATGGCAGGCCGACCATGACTGACGCGAAGAACGCCGCGTACGACGAGCACCCAAGCGATCGTGCGATAAACGCAGTGAGCATTGCGACGATAACCGTCGACACGTAGCAGTGATCCAGTAGCTTAGAAAGCATGGTGGTACCTCCAAGATTGACGATTCTATACTTATTATATCATATTTGCAAAAAATGAGAACATTCGCTACAATGACAGAGTAACAATATTAATGAAGCACCACCCGCCGGTATCCTTCGAACTATCGAAACAAGGCGAGTGGGAAGGGAGAAGGATATCATGGCAGTTGCTGTTGATATGAAGGCTTTGTACGAAGCCGGTGTCCATTTTGGGCACAAAACTAGTCGTTGGCACCCGAAAATGGCGCCGTATATACACTCGAAGCGTCAAGAGACGCACATTATAAACCTCGAAAAAACAGTCGAGTACCTAGAGATGGCTTTGCCGTTTGTCACAAAAGTGGCCGCAAGTGGTAAAAAAGTGCTATTCGTAGGCACGAAAAAGCAGCACAAAGACATCGTAAAAGCCGCTGCCGAAGCAGTTGGACAGCCATATGTCACCGAGCGCTGGATTGGTGGTATGTTAACAAACGTCACTACAGTTGCGGGTCAGATAAAGAAGCTAAAAGATCTTGAGCGACGAATGGCCAATGGCGACCTTGAAAAGCGCTACAACAAGCTAGAGGTGCAGCGTTTTCAGGAAGAAATCGACAGTCTCAATGAAAAATACGCAGGTATTAAAGATTTGGCTGGGCGACCTGGTGTTGTTATCGTAGTTGATACGCTGACAGACGAAAATGCCGTTCGCGAAGCTGGCAAGCTGGCAGTACCAGTCGTTGGCGTGGTAGATACAAATGCCGACCCAAGTAAGATTGACCATATGATACCTGGTAATGACGATTCAATAAAGGGTACACAGCTATTTCTTGACTATTCTCTTAATATCTCTTATAATCTATTAATGTACAATCAATAGTTTATGTCTAGTAATATTTTTAATCACCGATTATCAAAAAGACTGAATTTTGGCCTAGAAATTA
>JAGOVX010000013.1 GCA_018060465.1 Candidatus Saccharimonadota bacterium
CTACCTAGAGTATGAACAGGCATACTACAATAAAAAAACAGAGGGGCTATCGGCATATACACGTTGGCTTGATGACTTAACGATTTCAGTTGGCCGCGAGTTCTACGGTGGATTAAGTGATGAAGTTCGATCTGATATACGTGAAATTGTGGAAAAATACGGCTTTACTATACATCATAGAAAGTCGCGAAATCATACCCTGAATAAGGGGCCGGTGACAATAACAGGACTTTCGATCTATCCAGGACCAAACCAAAAAAGTCCAGACGAGTCAGAAAGAGTGCAGGGAAGGCGAATTGCACCAGCACCACACCTGTTGGAGCTTACGAAACAAGTGATTGATGAAACATTTAATCGCATCAATAATGGCGAGGCTCGCAGGGCAGATCGCGATATTATTGCAGGCTACTATGGTGTGTTGTCATTGGGTGGCAAGCCTGAAAAAAGTCGATCAAAAACTGTTCGGAACCTTGCTGAACGCTGTAGGGTACTTATGGAAATACTTCGCTAGCTAAACAACCGCGTATTTCGCTCGTAGCGGGTGTGTGCAAAAATTTTGAACAATTTTAGGAGGCGCAGGGCACGAATGCCGTGCAAGGCTTCGAACGTTTGGGTTGGGATGGGGATTGATGCCAGCAAATAAAACCAATGGTGCTTGAAGTACAGCGAACGGTCGCGGGCAAAATAATATTCAAAAAAGAACTCGGTGAGAAACAGCAGTGAAATTGCAATCTCAAAAATATCGACGTAGTGCAGCTGCACTGCTGAGAGTTGTTCAAAGTGCTCGAGGGCCAATAGTACAGTGCTCGTTGCAACAAGTGATAGCATGAACACTTCTTTTATGAATAAAAATGTGCGCAGGCGTTGTTTGTTTCGAGCTTTTGTCATAACTCTAGTATAGTAGAAGTACATGTCAGGCCAAACAATTACAACACGCGCAGTGATTTTCGACTGTTTTGGTGTGCTCACAGAAAGTACCTACAAAAAGTTTTATGCGCACTACCTGCATAATGACCCAGAAAAAATACAGGAAGCAAAGCGATTGGACCATTTGGCAAACATGGGCACGCTATCGACAGAGGGGCTGAACTATCAGTTTGCTGCCTTGGCAAATATTTCCGTGGGCGAATTGCAGGCGTTTATCTCGCAGTACTATGCGAATACAGAGTTGCTAGACTACATTGCTGCCCATTTGAAACCACGGTACAAGATAGGCTTTCTTTCTAATGTCGCCTCTGATCTAATGGACACATTATTTACGGTAGATCAGCAAGCTATTTTTGATGATGTACTGCTTTCGTACCAAGTTGGTATGGCCAAGCCGGCTGCTGAAATATTTCAGTTATCTGCCGCACGGCTGAAAGTACAGCCAGAAGAATGCATATTTGTCGACGATATTCAGCAGTACTGCGACGCCGCTCGTGCACAAGGCATGCGGGCCATCACCTACAACGACTTCCAGGATTTTAAAGCAGAACTAGAGGCACTACTTTGAAGCATCAAAAAGGGTGGCGAAGGTTTGTGCCAAAACGGCGAGTGACACTACCCGAATTTGCCGCAGGGGGCGTACTGCAGGTAGTAGAAAACGAGCTACGCGATATCCGCTACAGCATGCGCGGCAAGCTGGACGCAAGTCAATTAGACGAGCCGATTGAAGATCTAAAAACCCGAGCTGCCTTGCTGAATGGCCCGCGTAAGACGCTCGCACTGGAGGCATTAGTGGTGCTGCAAACACCACGGGCGGCATTGGCGCAACACGAAATGGATAGCCATGAACACAACTATCATGACCGCACAAAAAGATTGTTCGAGCTGATAGACTTCAATGATAGTTTTGTTGATGCCGTACTGGCCCAGCCGGCCGACAGATTGCCGCATTTTACGGAACATTTGAAGCACCAAATGCTGTCATTTTGTCACAGTCTACGATTGCCAATGTTTACCGATGAACAGTTTGAAGCCATTGTGCATGGTTTGAGTCGTGAAATCGCGGTATACCTAGGTGCTATTGCCGAAGGCTTTGAGGCAGAAATGACACCGCGAGCTGTTGATGCATTTGGGATTGACGTCATTGTGACAAATCGTTCAACTGGCCGTAGCGCAAACATAGACTGTAAAACACCCAGCGCATTTCGTCACAGAATAGGTGAATTGGTACGTGAAGGTAGGGTGTCAGAGGATGACTTTTATACGGCAGACGAGCAGAATTATATTACAGTCATGAATCGACGCAACGACCAGCAGGTGCCCGTCACAATCATGTGTATTCGACCAGAAGATTTAGGCGAGGTAGTAAACTTTCGATTTGCCACCACCGCGCCTCTTGGTAAACTACTTACAACAATCTTTGCAAGTTTGAAAGGATAGGGTGAAATGTTGACATTTTTAATCAAAAGTGGTAATATGAAAGTATGAATGCAAACAAAGGTAATCGCTTTCTACCTCTGCTGATAGTAATAGTTATTATCGTACTAGTGATCATTGCAATCGTTGCAATAGGCCGGGCACTTCTAAGTAGCAGTACGCCAGCACCAACAACACAAAAAGTAAATTCAACACGTCAGGCACTGCTAACGGTAGGCGATACCCGTAGTGTTTCGATGATTGTGCGCGGTCCAATAGTTGCCGACGAAGATTTTCGTTCGTACAAGATTTCTGTTTCGCCAGATCACCGTACGATGGATGTGTATAAAGGCTACCTAGACACGCGAACCAACGGTACGACGCTAGGAAACAACGAAAAATCATATACGCAGTTTGTGCATGCGCTCGACAAGGCAGATTTTGCTAATGTTCTAACAGGCAAGATATCAAGTGACTTGCGGGGTATTTGCGCTACTGGATATGTCTATGAATTTCAGCTAGGAAATGACGGCAAAGTGGTAAAAACCTTGTGGACGTCTACCTGTAGCGGCTCGAAAGGTAATTTGGGCGCAAGTAAAGACCAACTTGGCAACTTGTTCCGTGTACAAATTCCAAATGCAAGCCAGTATATTCCTTTTGAAACTGCACCTATTCTGACGTTTTAGCTATACTAGTAGCATGATGATTCGATCAGCTGAGTTTGATACTAATAGCGAACAGCATGCCTGAACTGCCCGAAGTAGAAACAGTTCGGCGAGGGTTGTTTCGTTTGATTGTGGGAAACGTCGTGGCGTCGGCGACCTGCCTGGATTCCCCAAAAAGTTTTCCGAATGCCCCTAGTGATGTGCAGGCATTTTTGGTGGGAGCTCGTATAGTAGACGTGCGGCGACGTGCAAAATTGCTGCTGATCGAGCTGTCGAGCGGCTATACTTTGATGACGCACCTAAAGATGACCGGCCAGCTTGTTTATATTGCACAGGGGCCTGCCGAAGTTCGCTTTGGCGCAGGGCACCCAAATGACAGCCTGGTAGGGGAGCTACCCGACCGTTCAACCCGTGTGGTAATTGAGTTTACTGATGGTTCGCATCTGTATTTTAACGACCAGCGTAAATTTGGCTGGATGCGAATATATCCAACAGCCCAAGTTCCAGAAATTGATTTTATGAAAAAAGTTGGCCCTGAACCACTGGAAGACAGCTTTACGAGTGCGCAGTTTGCGCAGCGTTTTGCACGACGCAAGAACACATCGATAAAAGCTGCGCTACTAGACCAAACGGTACTGGCTGGAGTGGGCAATATTTATGCCGATGAAAGTTTGTGGGGGGCAATGATAGATCCGCGCAGGAAGGTTGTTGACATATCTGCCGTCGAATTTACAACATTGTATACCGAACTGCGCTACGTGTTGAACCTGGCGATTGAAAAGGGTGGTAGCACCAATAAAAATTATGTAAATGCAGAGGGCAAAATAGGTAGCTATATGGATTTTGCACGCGTCTTTCGACGTGACAAATTAGCCTGTCCTCGTTGCGGAAGCGTGATTCAAAAAATACAACACGCGGGAAGGGGTACTCATTTTTGCGCAACCTGTCAAAAATAGTGGAAACTATTGACATAAGCACAATGGCTTGCTACAATTTTCTCGAGAACAAGCCTCAATATAAACAGAAAGGTTACTACCAAGGCTATGACTACTAAAAAACACATAAAAGCACGGCAGGTGGGCGCTGTACTAGCAGTGCTAGCCGTCGTAGCCTCGCCAGCAGTTGCTTCGGCAGCTCTAGACACAAAAAGCACGACTATCAACGTAACGGTCAACCCAGCCATTAGCATGACTACGTCGACAACAGTTGCACTTACAATCACCCCTACTTCTGGCGGTGCAGTGAGTAGCAACAGCGACACTGTAACCGTGAGCACCAACCGTGCGACTGGCTACAACCTAAAGCTAGCTGACAGCGACGCAACAACAACTCTAGTAAGTGGTGCAAATACCTTTACTGCTATGGTAACAACGTGGGGTTCACCAGCAACATTGACAAACGGTAAATGGGGCTATGGTATCGCATCTGGTACCGCTGGACTAACTGCATCGAGCAACTTTGACGCCAGCTATTCTGCAGAGAGTAGCAATGCCTCGAGTACTTCAAAATGGCTTGGTGTTGCATCAAGTGCATCACCTCAGACATTGAAAACAACTGCTGCTGCGGCAAGCGGTGATGTAACTACTGTATGGTATGCTGCAAAAGCCGACCTAAGTCAGCCAGAGAGCAACGGCACACCGTACACCGATAGCGTTACCTATACAGCAACCACTAATTAACGCACATTTACGCTGATGAATGTTAACACCATCCGGCGAGTAACAATAGGCCTCAGTGTAGGCCTATTGTTCTTTGTGCTGGCTGCGCATACCGCCGCAGCTGCACCGGCAGTCGACCGGATTACGCTATCACCAGTTGATAGGCACTATAAGCTCGCGGCAGGTGAGGCAATTTCAGATGAATTTACTGTCATCAACGATGGTACATCTAACTATTCTTTTGCGGTGTATGCTCGGCCGTATTCGATTGCCAAAAATGATGAATCATATTCGCCCAATTTTTTTACAGATGCAAAAAATGCAGATGTGTATCAGTGGGTACAATTTGATAAACCAAGCTATAGCCTAAAAGCTGGCCAGTCTGTAAAGGTCAAGTTTACTTTGCGCGTGTCAGAAAATGCGACCCCTGGCGGTCACTACGGTGTATTGTTTGCAGAAACACAACCGATCGGCAAAAATTCTGGCAGTACACTGATTCGAAAAAAGCGCCTAGGAATGATTGTGTATGCAACAGTGAAAGGTGTATTTACGACCAAGGGAAGTAGTGAGCCAATTCAATTGCCGTCATTCCTTCAAACAAGGCCTCCACTTTCTGCATCGCAACGAGTCAGCAACGAAGGCAATAGCGACTTTAGTGTTCGCACCACATTTCGCGTATACGACGCTTTCGGTGGCAAAAAATTTGAACAAGTAAAAGATTATAGCGTACTACCCGACACAACCAGAAAGGTTGCCATGGAGTGGCAAAATGCATCGTGGTTTGGGCTGTATAAGGTAGAGGCATCAACCCTATATTTGGGAAAAACAGCCAAGACTAGTGGCTACGTACTTCTTGCACCTCTATGGATGTACATAATATTAACAGCAATAATTGCAATGAGAGTGTACTATGCGCTACAGCAGCGAAAAAAAATGGCTGAAAAAAAGAGTCGCTAGCGCTGCACTGGCGATAGCATTCTGTGTACCAGTAGCATTTGCGGTACCTGCCGCCGCCCAGGATGACACGGGCAGTACAGAAATATCTACCTTGGTGTGCAAAGATACTGGTGCCGAAGTAACCATTGCATCGCCTGTCAATGACAGTACGGTAAACACGTCAGAGGTAACTGTAAGTGGTACGGTGCGGAGCGCCACGCAGCTCGTGATTTCTCTCGACGGTCAATATAGCCAAACTATTGCATTGGCCTCTGGTCAGCAGTCATATAGTTTTGGTATTTCCTTGCCACGCGGAACACACGCCATAAAACTAGTCGCAAATGACGTGTGCCAGGTGCAAGATGGCGCTGCAGACGTAGTATTGACGTATGAGCCAGCAAGTACGCCAAGTAATGGTGAAACTACTCCTACAACGGTCGACACGATAAATACGGGTATTATTGTGGATGCCAATGCCAAGCCTGTGACGCAAAAACTCAGCACCTACGAAGCGCTGCGTCATACACCAGTAATAGGCCCGTTACTCGATATGCTACAGGCTGGTTTTGATTATGTTGGGCTGGATACAACCCTCGAGCAGGGTGGCCTAGTGATAAGTTCACTACGGGTCGCATTCTTTAGTATCGGCATGTCGACATTGGCGTTTACTACGGTTGTGTTGAATAGGTTTGCGATGGGTTGGATAGTGCGGTTTGACAAGTTTATCCCGTCGGTGCCTGCCGTGCAGCACACGTATCGATTATGGATTTTGCGTAGTATTGGCATCATTGCAGTTGTAGCATCGCTATTCGTATAGCGATAGCAGTTTGTTACAATAGTAGTAATGAAGCGAGGGAGACTTATTGTATATCTAGCCGTGGCGCTGTTTGGGGTACAGGCCCTACCTGTTGCTGCCACGCAATTTAATAGCTCAAACTTTGCAATCGATGGCGTAGTGGGTGGTAGTTTTAGCGGAGGGCAGGCTTCGTCCTCATATAAACTAACGTCGGTTGGTGGAGAATCGATTGTCGGCAGTGCGAGTAGCGGGAGTTATCGCATTGGCGAGGGCTATACGTCACGTCTCGAGCGCTCCTTGCAGCTTAGTTTGCAGCCAAATGGGCTATCTGCCTATTATCCGATTGACGAAGCAACTGGCAACGTAGTGTACGATCGGTCTGCAAGCTTGAACAACGGTACGCGTCAGGCAGCACCAAGCTGGACGAGCGGCAAGCTAAACGGTGCACTTTCATTTAATGGTTCGACACAATATGTTGCAATGAACGATTTTGATATTTCAGGTAGTGCAATCACGGTTTCGGCATGGGTATACCCAACAACAGCTGCGCAAACCAGCAAGGTAATGAGCAAACAAAGTGGCACGACTGACGCGCAGGGTAGCTTGGGGCTGACTGGCGGAAACGCAAGCTTTGAGGCAACCACAGGCGGCACCTACCATATCGCCACCGCTGGATCTGCCTTGG
This sequence comes from Candidatus Saccharimonadota bacterium, assembly GCA_018060465.1. Classification (GTDB taxonomy): domain Bacteria; phylum Patescibacteriota; class Saccharimonadia; order Saccharimonadales; family Saccharimonadaceae; genus UBA1020. The sequence goes on from JAGOVX010000013.1 coordinate 7,084, forward strand.
CGTTAAACACATGGTCGCATATTACAGGGGTGTACGATGGTAGTAACGTACTGATATACGTAAATGGTACGCTGGCAAATTCAACCGCGGGTACGGGTACGCTGGCCAACAACAATTTGGGCTGGGCAGCGGGACGTGTCAGCGCTTCGGGTAGCTCTAACTACTTTACTGGGTCGATTGATGAGGTAAAAGTATATTCACGGGCATTGAGCGCGGGTCAAGTTGCCGCCGAATATGCAGCAGGCAATGCGGGCAATACGAGCGGGCTGTATCTTAGTGTGACGCCAGGAGCATCACAAACCGAAAATTATGATGCGATGGTGCAGACAGATGCCCCAGGCTATTCACTGGCTATCAACCAAAACAATGATCTCACGAGCGGCGGGTATACTATTTCGCCTATATCTGGCTCTATTGCATCACCTCTCACTTGGAGTGAAGGCTCTACCAAGGGCCTCGGGTTTACGTTATATGGTAGCAATGCAACACCAATAGCGGGAACGTGGAACACTGGTAGTAGCTATGCAGCGCTGCCCGCCAGTGCCACCACCATGTATAGCCGTACTGGCTACACTGGTGGCGCAAAAGACGTGCTGAATATGCGCGTGCGCCTTGACGTTGCTATTTCTCAGCCCGAGGGGAGCTACACAAACCAGATGACCGTGACTGGAACTATGCTTCCATGAAACTGCTGTATATTTTTTTTGCGGCTGTATCGGTGATGGTGGGTGTGGTGTCGACGGCACCATTGGTACACGCAACAGGTTTGAAGGTTGCCCCGTTAGATTATCGAACAAAGCTCAAGGCAGGTGAGCGCCAAAGAGGGTTTGTTGATATTAGCAATCCAACATTCGATACGGTAGAGGTTGCAACTAGTGTCGAGGCATTTCGTCAGGTCAACAATACCGGTTCGTTGCAATTTTACCGTGACGAGCAAGTGAGTGCTGGCGTCGAACGAGGTTTGAACAACTTTACGCTAGGCCCACATCAGGCGATGCGTATGTATTTTTCACTGAATGGCAAGAAGCTACCGAGTGGCGATGTGTTCGCGGCACTTCTATTTACAGTAAAAGCCAGTAGCAAGACGCAAAAAGGCGTACAGCAAGCAATTCGGCTGGGGACACTGCTGAGCATTGTAAACAAGACACCGGGTGAGCGAACTGCAGAGGTGGCCGAACTACACGTACCGTTCTTTCAGGTGGGAACCAAGATTCAGGGCACCTATAGTGTGCGGAATTTAGCTAGTAGCAAGAAAAATACTGGCTTTTATCCAGCCATCGCGGTTTCGCTTTGGCCAGGAAACACGACACGCTACGAGACATCAAAACTTGTGTTTGCAGGGCGTACCAGGCAAAACGAGCTTGTGTACAACGAAGTCGGGCTGGGCATACGCAAAATAACAGTGGCGTACGGAAAGTCGGAAAAATCTGCCTGGGTGGTGACTATCGCACCGTTTACCTTGGTGGTGGTAGGGTTCGTGGGGCTGGTAGTAGCAGCAGAATTTTTGCTGTGGCGTCGCCGCCAAAAAATGCGCACCGACAGGAGTGAATAAGCTTGTTTCAAATAGCCAAAAGCAGTATACTAGAACCAAGGCTTTTCCCGTAAATTTAACTGGGGTAAAGACAAACATTGGGACATGATGAATAAGCGGTATAGTGGAGTAACCAGCTTTAGCATTCTACGCATAGTCATAGTTGCGGTACTGCTGGTGTTGTTATTGTTTGTGCAAACTTCACATGCAGCTACTTCGGTACCAACAAAAATGAACTTTCAGGGTCGTCTGACTGATTCTTCGGGCAACATTATGGCCAATGGCACCTACAATATGCGTTTTCGCATTTACACTGTGAGCACTGGTGGTAGCTCGGTATGGAGCGAAGACCGTTTGGTGGCTTCATCGCAGGGCGTTACGGTGACAAACGGACTCTTCTCTGTACAGCTCGGAGACATTACCAGCTTGCCTGCGTCAGTGTTCAACACTAGCGCCTTGTATTTCGAAATTGAACTGCCAACCCCCGGAACGGCCACAACTTCCAGCCCAAGCTGGACAGAAGGTGCCATGACGCCGCGCAATCAGTTAGCAACCAGCGCGTACGCCTACAATGCTGAGACCCTAGATGGTATTGATGGTGCATCATTTGCGCAATTAGGTAGTGCAAATGTGTTCACGGCTACGAACAGTGTAGATGTATCAAACGCCAATGCGTTTCAGGTGAAAAATGGTGCTACAAGTCTATTCAATGTCGATACTGCTAGCTCCCAGATTGCCATCGGTACAAGCGACACAATAGGGACGGTGCTTGTACTCGATACAAAAACTGGTTCGGGTGACCCTACTGGCACAAATGGTGCGATGTACTACAATTCGAATAGTGGCAAATTTCGTTGTTATCAATCGGGCTCTTGGACTGATTGTGTTCCAGCAGGAGCAGCCCTTACGATGCAGGGTGCTTACGATAACTCGACGAGTCCAGCGACTATCACTACTTCTAGTGCAACAAAGGGTGTAAAAATCGCAGCGGGCACTGCTCCAACGGCTGATTTATTCACTGTCGACAACACTGGTCAAGCGGTTGCCACTGATGGCGTAGATGGAGTGGCGGTGAATTACGTTGGAGGTACGGGTGCTATAGAGGGCGCTGGCGTGCGTGTCGATTATACTCCTGGCGGAACGAGCGGCAGCGTATGGAACGGCTTAAAAATAGTTGCGAATGCAACCGGTGCAGCAAGTGGTGTAACATCAAACGGCATATTGATAGAGGGGCCCAGTGCACCTGGTGCAGGTACTGAAACAGGCTTGTCAATTGGGGGTGGTTTTGATATTGGTGTCGATATCGCCTCGGGTGGTTTACAGATGGCAGCAGTTGTCTCCGAGCCGTCTGCGCCAGCTGCCGGGAATATGAAAGTGTATGCCAAAGACATTGCTGGTAGAATGATACTAAAGACTGTTGGGCCATCTGGTCTGGATACTCCGTACCAACCTGGGCTATTTGCAAATAATATCGCTATGATTTTACCGAGTACGGGTGCCACGATATCAACATGGGGCATGCCTAACACAACAGTTGGCACGGCAACTACTCCAACGATTGCGAACACTAATTTCAAGTCAGCTATGCGTCGGGTATTGGTAACAAGTGCCGGGACAGCAAACTCGGCATCAGAACTCCGTTCTGCGCAAATGTTGGTATGGCGTGGTAATGGTGCAGGCTTGGGTGGTTTTTTCTACGCAGCCCGCTTTAGTGTTAACTCAACTACGTCAAACCAGAGATTATTTAGCGGCCTTATCAACTCAACAGCAGCGACGAGCACGACTGCTGCACCGTCTGCAATTATCAATATGATTGGTGTCGGCTGGGACAGTGCGGTTGGTAATCTACAAATGATGAGCAATGACGGCACGGGCACCGCCACGAAGGTTGACCTGGGAGCGAGCTTTCCAACAAACACCACCACCGCCGTGTATGAGCTGATTATGTATGCCGCACCAAATGGCTCCTCAGTTGGGTACAGAGTGGTTCGCCTCGATACGGGTGCTACAACGAGCGGCACTATCTCTGCAGATTTGCCCGCTAGTGGCCTAATGCTTTCTCACCATCAGTACATGAACAATGGTGGCACAGCTGCGGCAGTGGCGCTAGAAGTAAATCGCGTTTATGTAGAAAGTGATTACTAAATAGATATGCGCCGCCGTAGCCTTGTTATTGCTGTCTTCATTACCGCAGCGCTTATCACGAGTGTAGTAGTGTTTATGCTGTTAAGCGGTAGCAAGCAAACTGAACTCGAACGTACAATTGGCAAGATTGAGCATCATATTGTATTGCCTAAAGGCGAAGAACCAGCGTTAATTACGGTTGTAGACGATAAGAAGTTGAGTAGCGTATATTTGAAAGAATTTGCGAAAACAGGTGATAAAGTTTTGCTATATCAAAACGCCAAACGGATTATTGTATATCGACCATCAATTGATAAAATTGTAGATATGAATATTCTTCAAATAGATGACGTAAGTACAGTTAAGCAGCAGGAAAAGGAATAGTATGGAAGCAAAAAAATCGAAAAAATTTAACATAAAATCTATGTCAAAATTGGTCGCTACGCCTATAGCTCTTGTTCTTGTGCTTGGATTTATCGCCGCGTGGATTTGGGTATTGCCGCATGGTCAACGGATCAACCATGACGTATACCAGGCGGTATATTTGACTAACGGACAGGCATACTTTGGGAAGCTGCAAAATACAGGGGGTGAGTATTTGGTACTAGAAGCACCGTATACGGTTCAGAACGTTCAGACAGACACAAAAAAGAAAGGCCACGAGTCACAAACAACACTTTTAAAGGTAAAAGATCAAGTATACGGCCCAGATGATAGTGTAGCGTTCCGTAGTGAGAGTGTACTGTTTTGGCAAAATCTTCGAAAAGACAGTAAGGTACAGCAAGCGATCGAAGCAAAAAATCGGTAGCATACCTGCCGCTTACGCCGTAGTACAATAGTAGCAGTGATTACGTTTTTAACGGGAGATAACACCTTTGAAATTGATCGAGCACTGCGTCAGCAGCGCGCGGCGTTTGTTGGTGAGGTAGGAACGGTAGAAGGGGAAGAAATTACGTCGCCACAATTCTTGGCGATGCTAGGTACACAAACGCTATTCGCAGCTCAGCGCTTTGTGGTGCTACGCGAGCCAATGGTAAATAAATCACTTTGGGCAGAACTTCCCGAACTATTGGGTGCTGTCGACAATACGATGCAGCTCGTGATTGTACAGCCATCACCTGACAAACGTACCGCTACATACAAATGGCTCTCAAAAAATATCGAAACAAAAGTATTTACGCGCTGGACCGAGCGAGACACGTACATGGCAGAACAATGGGCAATGCAAGAAGCAGCTTCGCACGGTGTTACGCTGGATAAAAAATTAGTGCAGCTTTTAGTGCAGCGCACCGGTATCGACCAGTGGAGAATTGCGGCGGCCCTAGAAAAATTGGCCTTGGCCGCACAGGTAGATGCCGATACTATAGCGCTGATTGTTGAAGCATCACCAGGCGAGAATATTTTTTCCTTACTGCAAACCGCACTGTCGGGCACGCCGCAGGCATTGCAGCAAAAGGTACGCGATATTGCGCAAACAGAAGATGCCTACAAAGCAATGGGGCTGCTGGGTAGCCAGGTATTTCAACTTGCCGCAGTAAAATTTGCTGGTAGCCAGGCGTATATTGCCAAAGATTTGGGAATATCGCCGTATGCAGTTGCAAAGCTGTCCGCACAGGTACGCGACTTGTCACGTGCCCAAATACGAGCAATTGTTCATGCAGTCGCAGTTGCCGACACGCGGCTAAAAACTACCGATGCACAGCCCTGGATGATTGTTGAAGAAGCATTGATGTATATTCAAACGGCAAGTTCAGCCGAATAAAAACTCGCTCCTAGGGGCGAGTTTTAGATGTATACCAAAAATTTATTTCTTGGCTGCAGGTTTTTTAGCAGCTGGCTTCTTGGCGGCTGGCTTTTTTGCAGCAGCTGGTTTTGCTGGTGCTTTTTTAGCAGCTGGCTTGGCGGCAGCAGCCTTTGGTGCAGCTTTTTTAGCAGGTGCTGCAGCTAGTGTAACACCAGCTTTCTTGGCAGCAGCAGCTACGCTAGCTTTACGACGAGCAACGGTATTCTTATGTAGTAAATTCTTTTTTAATGCCTTGTCTAGCTCGCTGTGAGCTGCCGCAAGGGTAGTGGCACTTGGCTTGGCTTCAAACGCCTTCATTGCTGTTTTGATTGCTTTTTTTGTCGCAACATTGCGGTCTCGGCGCACACTGGCTTGCTTTACGCGTTTAATAGCAGATTTGATAATTGGCACGGTAGATGATCCTTTTCTTTCTTGTTAGATTTAATACCTACGTCTTAGGGGTAGATTATACTAAAGAAGCGGGGAATTGTAAAGCCGTAACGGAGGGAGGGGCGCAGTATTGTTGTAATTTTTGCTAATTGATGGTATAAAGATATTTAGGAACCTTAATAATTTAGCATTCTCTGTTTGAGGATGGCGTCGTGTGCATAATTGCTATGCATATAATGCTGTTCTCAAATCTCCATCGTGGAGACTACCGCGAGCATTCGCGTCTAGCTACGAACAGCAGAAAGGCGGACTGTCATGTCGACACCCGCTACGTTGGCCCAAGGCCAGAAACTGCTCGCTCTGCTGAGCGAAGCAGGCGCAACCGTCGAGCAGGTGCAAACCCTGCTCGCAAACGGCGATTTGGTGCGCGTGATGCTGCTGGCCGACCTCGCAAGGGTTGACCGCGAAGCCTTCGAGACACTCCTCGTACCGCAGCCAGTCTCCACCGACTGGACGCCGGTAGACCAGTACGGAGCCAAGCTCCGCGACTGGAACACGCGCTTCAAGCTCGGCTTCACCAAGCGTCAGATTGACGCGCTGGTGGCCGAGTTGCCGGCGCATGCCGGGTCGCTCCAGCCGACCAGCATCACGCTGGCGACAGGGAAGGGGCTGCAGCACGACTGGGACGTCGTGATGCAGATCCTGATGCATGAACTGCGCCAGGTTGGCGTAGGCCTCGGTGTCTACATTGCAGGGTCACGCATCTCGTGCTATCCGGGCTCTGGAGTGGCGAGTAACCAACGTTGCTTGGAGCCAGTCCTGCTCGACCTCGAGCGGTTCTGGAAGAAGCAGGGTGGCGTCTCAGTGCAACAGGTACGTAAGACGTTGCAAGGCCAGTCGTTACCAGCCATTGAAGTTGCGTGGTTACTGGCCTTCAGCCCGCAGATGTATGTGGCCATGGACGGTGAAACCGTTCCAAAGCTATGGGCATCAGGTTTGGTCGTCGACTCCGAGAACGCGCCGGACTTCGGCCGTAGCGCGGACCAGATATTCGTGTATGCGCGCTGGGATGGCTGCCAGTGGAGCGACTACTCGGTGCCAGTCTTCAGTGTGCGCTAGGAATCCGTTCCCAGGTATCCGGAAGGATCTTGTGTTCTTGGGCTTTGGCCTTCGAGATGCAAGTATCCTTCCGGATACCGCCAGCCCTGTTTTGGTAGTACACCGGAACAGGGCGTTTCCTTTTTCGGAAAATATTTGACGAGCAGAAAACGCTTGTGCTACACTAATAACGAAATTCTACAATAAAATAAAACCAACAGATATGAACGAAACTCAATCAAGCCAAGGTCCAAAGCAACAGATTGTTGAAAAGCTCAAAGATTCGAGCAATATTTTAGTAACCGTGAGCACTAGCCCAAGTGTCGATGAACTTTCGGCAGCCCTGGGGCTTACTATACTGCTAAATAAATTGGACAAGCATGCTACTGCGGTAGTAAGTGGCGATATTCCACCTGCCATTACCTTTTTGGATCCTGAGAAAACGTTTGAAAATACCGTTGATAGTTTGCGCGATTTTATTATTGCACTCGACAAAGAAAAAGCCGACCATTTGCGCTACAAGGTAGATGGCGATGTAGTAAAAATATTTGTTACGCCGTATCGGACAACAATCACACAAGATGACCTAGACTTTTCACAGGGTGACTACAATGTAGACCTCGTAATGGCCTTGGGGGTAAAAGACAAAAGCCACCTAGACACAGCACTGATGGCACACGGTCGCATATTGCACGATGCAACTGTGGCTACCTTGAATGTGGGTGAAAACACGAGTGACCTAGGCTCTATAGATTGGAATGAGCCAAATGCAAGTGGCCTATGTGAAATGTTGGTTTCACTCAGTGAGTCAATAAAGGACGATGCGCCACTGCTCGATGAACAAAGCGCTACCGCACTACTGACGGGCATCGTGGCTGCTACCGACCGATTTAGCAATAGCCGTACAAGCAGTAAAGTAATGACAATGGCGGCGCAACTGATGGCAGCCGGCGCCAACCAGCAACTGATTGCTTCAAAACTAGAAGAATCACACGCTATCAGTACAAATGCATCAGATGAAAATGACGACGGTTCTACAGATTTATCCGAAGACGAACCAGCCAAGCTGCAAAAAAGCGCAAAGGCCGCCGCCAATGGCGAGCTGGAGATCGAGCATGATGCCCCAGTGGCGCAGGCTGACGATACAGAAGCACTAGAGGTTGATGCAGAGGACGAGCTTGCCGAGCAACTTGAAACAGTTGTTGGTGTTGGGTCAGGAGCGCCAGATCTACAAACAGATTTGGCTTCCGCGAGTGCCGAGCTAGACGATCAGCCAGCTGACGGCTTTACGGCCGACGAAAATATACTACCTCCAGTCGCAAGGCCCGACGAAGAACTAGAGGGTGCGCCGAGTATTGGTGGGGTATTGAATGCCACTACCGACCAAGCTCAAAAAGATGCGGTAGATCAGACGAATGCGGCTCAAAACCACACTATTTTGACACACGACCAGGGTGAATATGTTGGCGATCAAAGACCTACGTTCCAAGCGCCGTTCAACGGAATAGACAAGCAAGAGGAGCCAAGTAGCGTAGATATTTTCAAAGATGAAGCACCTTCGGTTGATTTGGGCCAATCAAACCTTCCTGTTCCTGGTGCCCAAGCTGTAGCGCCGCCTGATTTGTCGCTTCCTCCGTTGCCTCCACTGGCAGCCGAGCCTGAGCTGGTAGCTTCAACAGAGGCAGACCGTAGCCAAGAACACGATGATGCCCAGGCCGCCGTAGCTGCTGCCTTAGATACAGCGCCGTTCGATCCCGCAAACAACCCTATACAAGCCGCTGGTGCCCAGTCATTTGGCGAGCCGGTACACGAAGAAGTAGCAACGCCACCAGTATTATCTGAGCTTCCGCCGCTACCACCACCGCTACCTATGGCACCAGCACCTGCTGGGCCAGCGCCAGCTGATTTTAACGTACTGCCGCCACCTCCACCACCTCCTATGCCAGGTCCATTGCAGGGAGCGTTGCCGCCAGAGCAACTAGGTCAGATATTTGGAGCTGCTGCGCCTTCGCCAACTCCACAACAAGTGCCTCCTACGGTTGCACCTGATCCAAATCAGTTCCAGATTCCAGGCCAATAAATAGTAGCCTGTCAACGTTTGCGATTTCTCAACTCGAGCCAAGACTTGCTATAATTGCCTAGCATATGAATGATATTTTACTTGTCGATAAACCAGTTGGCTGGACGAGTTTCGATGTGGTTGCGAAAATCCGTGGCCAGATAAAACACGCCTATCTTGCTAAAGGGGAAAAGCCGACCAAACGCCAGCTAAAAGTAGGGCATGCTGGTACGCTGGACCCGTTTGCGACGGGGTTGCTGATTATTTTGCTGGGTGATGCGACGAAACGTGCGGACGAATTTCTAAAGCTCGACAAGGTGTACGAAGCGACCATTACGCTAGGAAGCACCAGCACCACCGGCGACCCAGAGGGCGAAATAACAGAGGTAAGCAAGACTATTCCGACGCGTGATGACATTGAAAAAGCGCTTGCACAGTTTCGCGGCGAGATAACTCAGCGGCCGCCAATTTTTAGTGCGATCAAAATCAACGGCCAACGTGCGTATAAACTGGCGCGTGACGGCAAAGCAGTGGAAGTCCCAGAGCGCACAGTGCTCATTCACTCGCTCGAGCTTGTAGAGTATAGCTACCCCGAGCTAAAAATTCGTACTCATGTGGGTAGCGGCACGTATATCCGTAGCCTGGCGGTTGATATTGGCGAAGCGCTGAAAACAGGTGCCTATTGTAGCCAGTTGCGGCGCATTCGAATTGCCGAATGGGACGTTGCCAGTGCGGTAAAGGTACTCGATACTATAGCTACGGAGCGATAACATTAATTGACTAACCTAAGTACTAGTGTTATAATAGAATAATGACAACACGTCATGAGCTGCTATCTGGTGATTATCGCTTATTCGAAGCTCTTAGTGGTGATTTTTCTCCGAAGATTGACCCTGATAGGGAGCATCGGCTTTCGCGTGTTGCACTTGCTGTTGCCGAAAAAGGACGCATATACGTAGATCCAGATACTGGTTTCGAGTACCCAGAGGGCTTAGTGTATACACCTTCATGGGCGAGGGGATCAGTTGCAGAACTGTGGGTGCCAAACGACCGTGAACAATTTAATCAGCAAGTTGTGCTACAAGAATCATATGGTCGCCACCCAAGACGAATATCGTTTACTCACGAGCCTACACGAATGCCGGGCATACCCCGTAAAAATTATCTTGTAGTGCGCGACACACGCGGCAATGACGAGGCGGCATATGATCTTTCTGATGATGCTAGTCTTGCTAAGGTTAGATATGAAGTAGCTAATCGAGCATTAGATTTCTACGATTTTCTTAAACCGAATCTATAGCTTGAAAATTGTTCGTACATCTGGTACAATTGCTTCTTGTATGATAACTAAGGATAACAAAGCCAAGGCAATTGCTTTGACTCAGGTCGCTAAGAACGATGTTGGTAGCCCACAAGCTCAGGCATCTATTTTGACGGCTCGTATCAAAGAGGTGACAGAACACCTAAAAGCCAACAAGCACGACCATATGGCTCGTCGCGGGTTGATCCAGATGGTAGGTAGGCGCAAGCGCTTGCTGAAATACCTGGAGCGCAAAAACTTTGATGAGTACAAAGCCGTTGTTGCAAAACTCGGACTACGCAAGTAAATTTTTCTTGAATACGTCTCTCCCGCCTGAAAATGGCGGGAGTTTTGTTTTTACAATACCTGTGATTAGTTGTTGATCTGCCAGATTTCGCTCGACTAGCGGTAGGCCTCTGGTGCCGTATGCGCATTGTCCATGCCCATGCCAGCTAGCCATACATCGTCAAACTGAAAACAGTAGTAGTCAGCCGAAACAGGCTGTGTGCGGGTGGTACGCTTGTCGCAGAGTACCGCAAGCTTTACTGTACGAGCTCCGCGCGATTTCAGATGTGACATAACAAAATTGGCAGTAATGCCTTTGTCCAGCACATCATCAAGGATAATGGCTGTACGATCTTGGACAATAGTATCTGGCGCAAGTCCGGTGACGATACGTGGTTCACCAGCCGTACGATCTGTCCCGTAGGTGCTGACCATCATGTAATCGAGCTCGGCATGAAATTCAGGGTCTTGGCGCGCAATTTCAAACATTAGTTTGCTCGTAAATGGCGCAGCGCCACGAAGCAATGCCACAAATAGCGGTGATGAACCGCGGTAATCTTTAATGATGCGTGTCGCCATCTGTGCAATTGCGTTTGATACGTCATCGGGTGAGGCGAGCAGAGACGTGTTATTCATGAGATAACTCCGTGAGTAGGTTGACAACAAGTGGCGGAAGCTCGTTTGTCACATAGTGTGCGATGTCGGTCTGTGTCAGAAATTCGGGGAGCAGATGGACACTGCGTGGATCAACAAATTCGCATAGCGCCAGCTCGTCCTTGCCGTGTGTTGTAGCGGTAATATCGACATTTAGGTAGTCAGTGGGGTTTTCGATGTGGAAAAAGAACTCGAGTTTTTCGTCATAGCCATTGCGGCGAGATTGAAACTGATGAATAAATAGCAAGCGGCCAACCACTGGTTCGATACCGGTTTCTTCGATAAGTTCACGTTTTACACCGTCGGCTAGCGATTCCATCGGAGCGAGCCCGCCACCAGGGACGGCGTAACACCTTGCTACGCTGTCGCCGTGTTTATGTTTGACTGCTAGTAATTTTCCATCGTGCCAAATAATAGCCCGGACATTGATACGACGATTTTCCATAGGCTTAGTATAATGGTTCTATGACTAATTGGGAATCCGGTCGTACGGTAAAAATGCTATGAATATACCAACTCGCGATGAATTTGTTGACCTCGTACGAAACGCGCGCATTTCAAGGCGTCTGCAGCGAGATGTTCGCTATGTGCCAGAAGAAATTGGGCATGCGGATGCGCGTGATTTTTTGGCAGTGATGACGAAATCACGAGGTGAGGGCGTACTGCTGTTTGAAGATCATTGCCTACCATTTAGACTAACAATGCGCAGTGCGAATGCGAGGGGTAGGGTAGAAGCGGTTATTTGCGATATGTGCAGTACTTGGCAGCGCGGTACAAATTCGGCCGTGATTACCTTCAAAAAAGATGACAAGACTACTATTTCACACTTGGTGTGTGCCGATCTTGATTGTAGCCTACACGTCCGCGATCTTACCGACGCCAGTAAAATTTCACGAACCCAGCTGCGCGAGCATATTACTTTACCCGCACGAATCGAACGGCTACAAGCAAAGTTGCGGCAGATGATTGCTGATCTTTAGATAGTATAATATTTAAGGTTCACCCCTGAAAGGTGTAATTTTATACAATTTGGCATATACTATGAGTATGCCAATAAAAAATACCGTAAAACAATTTGATGCACCAGCGTATTATCACGTCTACAACAGGGGTGCAGGGAATCAGCCGATCTTTTATGATAACCAAGACAGAGAAAAATTCTTATCGTTGTTCGCACGACATATTGATCCTAGCGATCGGTCATGCAAATCTGATGGGCGAGAGTATGAGAAATACAGTATAGAGGTTGTGGCGTATTGCCTAATGGGTAATCACTTTCATTTGTTGGTATTTCAGGAGTCAGATCCTGAAGCGCTGACGCGACTTATGAGGTCAGTGGCAACTGCGTATACAATGTACTTTAATCACAGATATAAACGGTACGGACACCTGTTTCAGAG
>JAGOVX010000053.1 GCA_018060465.1 Candidatus Saccharimonadota bacterium
CTTTAGCACCGCACGACTTGCACTATTTTCATCCTCACAAAATGCAACAAATTCATGCACATCGATGGCATTTTCTGCAGTTTCGAGTAATCTCACGAGTGCATCAGCCAGAATCCCCTTTCCACGCGCAGAAGGTACCAAAAAATAACCAACTCCGCATGCATCCGGTGCCACTAGTTCACCAAAGAAATCACCAGCCCGCCAGAAATTCACCATACCAATGACATCGTCGCGTTCAACCACAACATAACGCAGCAGGTTGCCATCACGCATCATGTCGGCAACCTGCGTATCAACATCATCAATAGTATGGATAAGCGAGGCTACATAGACATGCTGCCGTATCTCCGGATCACTATTAATGGCCCGGATGGCCGACTCGCCAGTTTCGTGTGACAACAGCTGTAATGAAATGCCGTCACGCACATCAACATGCTTTAATGCCTTAACGTCTATAAGCCTCGTTGTAAGGCTAGGCGGCATGTCGTGCTGAACCATTAGCTACTCCGCGTCTTTAAGGCTCAAACTCAAGCGACCGCGTTCGTCGATGCCGGTAAGTTTTACCTTTACCATCTGGCCTTCGCTGAGCACATCAGTTACTTTTTCGACTCGTTCGTTTGAAAGCTGCGAAATATGCACCATACCATCGGTACCCGGCATAATATTCACAAATGCACCGAAATCTTTGATGCTGACAACTTTGCCTTCGTACACGCGGCCAACTTCTGGTTCTTCGGTCAAGCTCTTGATCCAATCAAGCGCTTTTTGGATACTTTCGCCGTCTGGGCTGGCAACGGTTATCAGGCCGTCATCCTTGATGTCAATTTCGGCACCAGTTTCTGATGTAATCTTGTTGATCATTTCGCCGCCCTTGCCAATAACCGCACCGATCTTTTCTGGGTTGATCTTGATCTTTTCGATGCGTGGCGCGTAAGGGCTTAGTGCCTCGCGCGGTTCGGCGATCACTGAAAGCATGTGCTCTAGAATGTGGGCGCGGCCCGGGGTGCTCTTTCGGATAGCCTCGGCCAATACTTCTACTGGCAGGCCATGCAATTTCATGTCCATTTGCACGGCGGTAATACCGTTTGCGGTACCAGTGACCTTGAAGTCCATGTCACCAGCAAAATCTTCGGCATCGGCAATGTCACTGAGAACAAGTGGCTTGTCGCCGTCCATCATAAGTCCCATTGCGATACCACTGACTGGTGCTTTTAGCGGCACACCGGCATCCATCAATGCAAGCACGCTGCTACACGTTGCGGCCATGCTAGTGCTACCGTTTTGCGACATAATTTCGGTCACACTACGAATCGCATACGGAAATTCTTCTTCGGTTGGAAGCACTGGTGCAACGGCACGTTCGGCCAAATAGCCGTGGCCGATTTCGCGGCGGCCTGGTGATCCGAGTCGGCGTACTTCACCCACCGTGTAGCCCGGCGCGTTGTAGTGGTGCATATAACGGCGCTCGCCGTCGCTAACTTCCATGGTATCTACCATCTGCGCGTAGCTAAGGGGTGCGAGTGTGACAATATTCATACCTTGGGTGACACCACGAGTAAACAAGCTGCTACCGTGCACGCGTGGCAAAATCCCGACTTCGCTACTAAGCACCCGAATTTCATCGAGCTTGCGACCATCTGGGCGCACACCATCTTCAACAATGCCGCGGCGCACGTCTTTGTGCAGCGCCATAGTAAATGCTTCGTCGTATTCATCGCGTTGGCTGTCGTATTCATCACCGATTTTTTCGGCCATAGCTTCGTGGAACGCCCAGCGAAGTTCGTTGATCATTTCGTTACGTTCTGGGTAGGCTTTGTGTAATTTATCACCAAATTTGCCATTTACCCATGCATCAACCGCCGCCTGGATATCTTCGTTTGGCAGTACCAATGTGTATTCCTGCGGAGCAGTTTGCACTTTTTCGGCAAGTTCCTTTTGCAGGGCAATCGCTGGCTGCATAGCCTTGTGTGCCCAGGCAATTCCCTCTATCACAATTTCTTCGTCAACTTGGTTGGCGCCGGCTTCTACCATCACTACGCCAGATGCCGTACCTGCGACCACAAGGTCGAGATCGCTTTGTTCACGTTCTTCTGCGCTCAAAAATGCTTTAAATTCACCATTCACGCGGCCAACACGCAGCCCAGCAACCGGGCCATCGAATGGCGCACCGCTGATAGAAAGCGCGCTGCTGGCGGCAATCATCGCGACCATGTCTGGGCGGAACTGTGGGTCCATCGAAAGCACGCTGGCGACCACTTGTACCTCTTGGCGATAGCCTTTCGGGAACAACGGGCGAATTGGCCGGTCGATAATACGACCGATCAAAATCGCTTCGTCACTTGGGCGGCCTTCGCGCTTGATAAACCTGCTGCCACTAATTTTTCCAGCTGCATACATTTTTTCTTCATAGTCGACACTGAGTGGGAAATAATCGAGCACCACTGGTCGTGTGCCAATTTGCGTGGTACCCAGTACCACCGTATCACCGTAGGTTACCAGTACACTCGCCGTAGTGCGAAAACCCACTCGGTTGATTTCAAGTGTTAATTTCTGGCCACAAAATTCGGTGGATACACTAAAAATATCCTTACCATTAGGGTTGATTATAGACATAGCTGTCTCCTTTCTTATAGCGGAGAGTAACAGGTATGAACTTCTCTAAAAGAGGCTCGTATCTATCACCTTCCGCAGTTTACCTCCCTAGTATACCGCACCTCCCGTTCACATACCACAGCTACTTCTTTGAAGGCATTGCGCACCCACACACTCAAACTTTCTGACATTGCTATTATCTATACAAAATCATAACGACTAGCGAGAACCTTTGGCGAGGGCGGCAATATCCTCGCTTTTTTCTATGAATCCCGCGATTTTAATGCCCTGGAAAGATATAGAATTATTCAACCCGTTTCGAATAATATACACCGGTATGCCCGACGCTACGCCGGCCTCTGCACCCACCAAGGAATCTTCAATAATCACGCAATCTTTTGGCTCCAGATGAAGAAGCTCGAGACACTTCAAATACACTTCAGGGTTAGGCTTTAGCTCCTTCACATCATCCGACGACACGAGTAAATCAAACCGGTCTTCGATTTTAAGACTCTGCAATATTGAAACAATTGAGCCACGCCCTCCTACCGATGCAACCGCATATTTAATGTCTTGCTTGTCAAAATTACGCACAAAATCTACTGTTGCATCGATAGGTTCCGTGTACCTTTCTGGTTCACGTAAAAACGTTTCGTAAAAGTCCTCAATGATTTTTTCTCTCACAGAAGAATCAGCTGATTCAGCTAACGTTTCATCAACAAATTTAGTTATTTTCTTACCTACTCTGCTAGGTAGTAAAGAATTCGGAAGCTGCACACCATGCCGCAGACATATGTTTTGAAGCAGTAGAAACGTCGACGTTTCGCTATCGACTATCACGCCATCGAAGTCAAACAAAATAGCTTTCACTCTACGTTCATTCTACGATTGAGTTGCTGCTTTATCAATCTGCATTGTCGAACTTGATCGACAAACTGTTTGAGATAAGTGTATTGACTTTTTATTTCGATTATGCTAATATACTACTGATACAATATAACCCATAAAATAAAAATACATTCAAGAAAAATTATGCAAGATTATGCCCCAGCAGTAACTGCACCCGAGCCTACCTATGAAGCTCCTATAGATGATGTCACTACGCTCGATGCAGTTGCATCACGATACCTTGAAGGCGTGCACTACGAACCGGGTTTCATACAATCTTGCGCAGAAAAAGGCATTGACGCTTCTGATGCAACTACCGTAGAATACGCAACTGCCTTTCGTTCATACGTACAAGAAGAAATAGCCCTTCGTCTGGAAGAAGGCTTACTTGACCCTCAGCTCGCTTCTTTAATGCAGCTAGGTGCTGATTTTGCAGCATCGCTACATGCAGAACGTGAAGCACAAAGAATGCTAAGAAACAAACGGCAGTGGACTCGTGCAGATAAAACTCACTACTATGATACCCTACGCCCCCAATTTATTACGTTCAATAATGACCTGAGCCAATATCTATACGAAAATCCCCCAACTCAGATGCGCGACTTGTCTTTATTTATAAAAGATTCATCTAGTTTAATGCTTGGCGCACTCGATAGCGACGAAGTAAGCATCAAAATTTCAGAGCTTATAAAGGGAGCTCGTACCGAAGCCATCGCAGCTCACATCTTTGACCAGTGTCATGTACCCTATACAAAAGGTACTGCCGAGGAGGATGCAAGAGGTGGTGATTTGGTTATTCACTTGGGTGAATCACGTATTTTGGTTGATCTAAAATCGTCCCTTACTGGTCTATCGAACGAAAATACAGAAGCTGCTGCCGATGCCATTGAACAAGGTAAATTATATATTGTAACGGGTAAAAATCGTTTCAAGTTTCTTCTGGTAAGTCCTGGTAGCACCGCGGAAGTAACTATCAGTGATGCCGAATCACTCATCATAGCTACACAATTGCAAAGAGCATGCAATGAAGCTATGAGTGTTGACAAATAGTTATAATAGTGATACTATAAATAAGTACCATCCCCTATAGGTGAGGATCCATGCATGCTGATGCCAAACATTGGCTTAGCTAGTGAGATACTGGGTTTTGTGCTCGGTGCAATCGAGACAAGACTACACCTCTCGCTCGAGCTAGACAAACTGCGCACAATGCGCATCATCAGTTTGTCAGTGTCTGACGATGGCACTGTCGTTGTCAAGCTGCAAGATAATGGTGATAAATCAATTATCATCATTACCCTACCCCGAGGCTACAACGCGTGCGCGCGTTGTAACATCACAAGCTTCACAGAAGATGAGGAGGTATAAGGCCTAGCGGTTTACGCTAGGCCTTATAC